>CAYWFU010000130.1:0-4597 GCA_964457585.1 uncultured bacterium
TGCATTGCTTATTTTCACTTATAGTATGATTTTCAGCCTTTCCTTTTTCAGGATGACATTTAAGACATAACTGCCTTCCTTTTTCTTTTAATAAATTAGCATTTTTAGATGAATGTACTTCATGGCAGAGATCGCATTGCCCCTGAGCAACTGGTTTATGAATTCCCGGTTTCGGATCAAATCTAAGATGACATTGATAACACAACTGAGCAATATTAATAATTAGTATGTCATCTTTTATTGATAAAAGTTTTTTATTGGCTGACCTATGCGGATTATGGCAGGAAATGCAATCTCCTTCGCGTATTGGTTTATGAACAAAAGTGTTTTTTTCTATATCAGTATGGCAGGCTTGATAGCATAATTCTTTCCCCTTAAACTTTAAAAGTTTCTTCTCTCGAGAATCATGGTTTTGATGACAGCTATCGCAATCTCCAGCTAATACAACCAGATGTATATTTTTTTTATCTAATATATTTTTATGACAGTTAATGCATAAGTCGCTTATTGAGTCCATTTTTTTATTATTTTGCAGTTTTAATAAAAATTTATTTGGTGATTGATGAGGTGAATGACAGCTCAAGCATTCTCTGTTTTTTACAGGAAGATGATCATTGTTCTCTTTACGTATGGCATTATGGCATTCATTTATACACATATATCCAGTTGAAATTTTTAACTGAAATTTATTATTTGATACATGCTGATCATGGCAGGCAAGGCAATCCCCAACTAAAAATGGGACATGATAAACGCTGGCAGTGTTTTTTTCCATATGGCATTTACGGCAGAGTTTACTTATAGGCATAACTAATTTTGTTGAGTCCTCACTTTCAATATGACACATTGTGCATTTACGCTGTTTAAAAGGTGTATGTTCATTAAGATGAAGTAATTTTTTATTATCTGATGCATGCGGATTATGACATTTTATGCATGAATTTTTAGGAACAAAAATTTTGCTATGTGCAATTTGAAAATCATCCCTATTATTATCGTGACAAACAAAGCATATATCCTGTATTGTCCCTTTTAGAATAAGCTGATTACTTTTACCATGAGGGTCGTGACATGCTTCGCAATCGGATTCCTGCATAGGGGGATGGACAACCTTTTTGCTAATTTGTGTTGTTTCAAAATGCTGGTGACACTTATTGCATGCGGGAGTAAGAGTATTATTATCTTTTTCAGCAAATACTATTATAGGAAATAATACAATGAAAAGGACAATGATTTTTATTTTTAAGTTCATTTAATATGTTCTTTCAATGCAATAATCTGCTGCTTTTTTAAGTATTTTTTTTGCTTCACAATCCTTAAAATCTGATAATGAATCCTTGGCTAGTTCAATATATCTTTTCCCTTCAGCCAGCGCATATTCAACCCCTTTATATTTTTCTATAAATGATTTTATTTCATTCCATATTTCATCGGTAATATCTGATTGTATCAGCAGATTTTGTATTTTAGTTTTATCATCCTTATTCGCTTCACTTAAGGCGAAAATTAAAGGTAATGTATAGCTTCCCTCTCTTGCATCACTCCCTGCCGGTTTACCCAATTTTCTGGCAGTTGAGATAACATCCAGAACATCATCTGTAATTTGAAAAGCAATCCCGATATTCATGCCAAAATCCCGCAATTTTTTAACTTTTGGAGATGGTTGCCCGCTTATTATTCCGCTTGCTTTGCATGCGCCGGCAATAAGAGCACCTGTTTTATATTGAATTACATTATAATACTCTTCCTCAGTTATATCAATTTTACGGTTTGTAAGCACCTGTAAAATCTGTCCTTCGCACATCTGATTGGTAGCTTCTAGAATTGTGCTGTTTACATCGCTATTTTCAAAAGTTGAAAGATCAAACAGAGATTTAGAAAAAAGATAATCTCCCAATAATACACAATAATGATTTCCAAACATTTCATTTGTTGACAGCTTTCCTCTGCGTGTTTTTGCATTATCAATAATATCATCATGCACTAAACTTGCCATATGAATATATTCTGAAACATAAGCTAATTTGATACTTCTCTCTTTTGAATATTCTCCCAGCTGAGATACAAGAATAACAAGTATGGGTCTCAGTCTTTTTCCACCTGCACTTAAAATATGTTTAGTTGCACCTTCAATATGCCTGACATTTGCTGATGTTTTATCCATCAGTAATTTTTCAACCTCATTTAATTCATCTTTAAGTACATTAAAAAATTCCAGCATTCGATTCTCCTGTGAAAAGAAGCATGTAGAGACGCAAAATTTTGCGTCTCTACATATAATATAAAAACTAAAATATAAATGACTTTTGTGAAAATATCAATATAAAAAGTAATCAATCTTGAATATGCATTTCTCCTTTAACACTTTTGCTTGGCCATAATCCTTCAGGTCGATATCTCATAATAAATATCATAATTACTCCAAAAAAAAGAAATCGCGATTCAATAGGCAGTCCAAAGCGGAATAAAAATTCTCTTAAAATTTCACCCAATGAAGTCAATACCACTGCTCCGGCTATCACACCTCGGATACTGCCCATTCCGCCCAAAACAATCATACATAAAATTATAACTGATTCCCAGAATTGAAACATTTTTGGACCAATAAACAGCATCCATCTGGCATAAAATGCGCCGCCTAGCCCGCCAATTGCAGAACTTAAGGCAAAAGCATAAATTTTATACTTCATTATATTTATTCCCATGCATTCTGCGGCAATCTCATCTTCTCTTATCGCAAACCATGCTCTTCCAATATGGGAATATTTTATACGGTAAATCAGATATAGTACAATAATAAGTAAAAACAATATCAAATAATAAAAGGGTTTTTTATCTATAAAAATGTAATTCCCGATTTTTGGCGGTATAATACCGGGTATCCCTCGCGGGCCGTTTGTCAGCCATACTTCATTTGTTATTATTAAAATTACAAGTTCAGAAAAACCAAAAGTTACTATTGCAAAATAATCACCTGTCAGTTTAAGCGTTGGGATCCCAAGCAAAATTCCCCATAAAGCGCCGTTTATAATTGCAATAATAAGAACAACCCAAAAATTTCCAAAAATTGAAGTCCACGACTGCGATAAAGCATATTTTACTGTAAGCAAGCCGGCAGTATAAGCTCCAATCCCATAAAATCCAACATAACCCAAATTTAAAAGTCCGGTAAATCCTGTCACAACATTTAATCCGAGTGCCAATACAATATATAACATTATTAAAATAAAAACATGTAAAATATAATCATTTATTTTTGGTAAATATGGAATAGCAAGGGAAAATAAAAATAAAATAAACGCAGTGCTTTTTAAATTATTATTAATGAATGTTTTAATATTTTTCATAGTTAAAATATTATCCCTTTTTTTTCAGCCTTCAGCCTTCAGCCCTCAGCCCCTAACTATTACCCACAAGTCTGGGTTAATAGGATTGACAATTGACGATTGAGCATTGAAAATTGAGAATTAAGGTTTAAATCCCTTGAAAATATTAGACGTTATTTAATATTAATTAAATTATAATGCTCAATTGTCAATGCTCAATGCTCAATCGTCAATGAAATATTTGCAAATTTCATCTTACTCCCACAAGCGTTTTTAGAGATGTGGGTAATAGTTAGCTTAGCCTTTAGCCTTTAGCCTTCTGCCTTCTGTCTTTTCCCCCTCACACTTTTTTAACCAATTTTTTGCCCAAAAGTCCTGAAGGTCTGAAAATTATTATAATAATCATTACTGCATAAGCAATCCCATTTCTGTATGCAGATGAAATATAACCTGCGCCCAATACTTCTGTGATACCTAAAAGTATACCGCCCAGCATAGCTCCGGGCAGACTGCCTATACCACCCAAAACTGCAGCGGAAAAAGCCTTAATTCCAGCCATATATCCCATAGTGGGAAAAATAGCATTATAATATAATCCGACCATTATTCCTGTTAATCCGCCAAGCGCTGAGCCAATTGCAAAAGTATAAGAAATTATTTTATCAGGATTGATCCCCATAAGATTAGCAGTGACCTTATCTTGAGCAACAGCTCTCATAGCTTTACCCATACGTGTTTTAGTTATTAAAAAATGCAGAGTAATCATAAGAATTATTGTTGTTAAAATGATAATTGTTTGAAGCCAAGAAATATTTATTTCATTATGGGATATTGCACTTTCAAATAGAAATTCAGGGATAGATTCTTCAGCAAAGTGCTGTGTACGTCCTCCGCAAAATAAAAGAACCAGATTTTGCAAAAATAGTGAAATCCC
Organism: uncultured bacterium; assembly: GCA_964457585.1. Lineage (GTDB taxonomy): Bacteria > JACRDZ01 > JACRDZ01 > JACRDZ01 > JACRDZ01 > CAYWFU01. Next base: position 4,261 of record CAYWFU010000130.1, read on the forward strand.
AATTGCGCTGATTAGAACAGTTAACCGTGGAGAATGCCTTAATGGCCTGTAAGCAAGATAATATATCGTCATTCCCAAAATGCTGCATAAAAGCACACTTAATGGTAATGCAATAAATAATGATAAATTCAGGTTATTTATCATGTATAAAGCAAAAAAAGCACCGAGCATATAAATTTCACCATGAGCAAAATTTATCAGCTCAATAATTCCATAAACCATTGTATATCCAATAGCAATCAAAGCATATATTCCACCGATAGTTACGCCATTAATTATCTGCTGAATTAATATTCCGCTTTTAATATCAGAAAGTAATTGTTCTAGCATTTTTTTA
>CAYWFU010000131.1:0-4517 GCA_964457585.1 uncultured bacterium
AGTAATTAATATAAATTGATTTGACCCAGTCTGTCTGCCGCAGGGTTCTTCATTTTTTTTCAAATAATTTTTTTTATCTTCTTCTGATAGTTGTTTTTCTATTCGATTAGAGTCAATATCATAAAAGGTTATTCGATTTATGATGAATTAAAATATTTTTCAATTTCCAAATCAAAATCAATAAATTTATATTGTAATTTTTCTGCAAGATGTTTTCCAATAGTAGATTTTCCAACGCATGTAACACCAACAAGAATAATAATCATTATTGTCTCATTCTTATTTTTACTATCATAGTTAATATTTAGTCAATGTTGTTATTCCGAAAAATTCTTCCTATTTATTTTCCAGAAATCGCGTGGGATTACAAATTTGGTATTTTTATATACTTTAACCTTGTAACACAAAATGCAGGTTATTGCAATGAATTTATTTAAAAATTTTTACATAAATTTTTGTCTTGCATCCTTGCTGCATAGTTTAATTCAACCATGAACCTGCGGCTGCGCCTTGAACTCCGACAAAAATCCTACGCGATAATTTGTCCAATTTATTTTTGCACAGACCCTTAACTTCAGGATCTACAATAAAACTTTTAAAATAATTTGTATCATTAAATTTTAAAAACCCCATTTTTATCTGGAAGTGCCATTAATACCTGCCTTTTTAAGGCAGGAATGAATTGGCACTAAAATAAATAATAAGTAATTCCTATCAGAGACAGAAGTTACACTGTGGCTTGCCACAGGATTTTTCATTATAAATTTCTAATTTTAAACTTAATTTTTTTTTAAAGATATGAGATAATGTAAATTAAATCCAGTTATAAAGTTAAAGTTATAAAGTTCTTATTTGATTTAATTTTAAATAAGTTCAAAAACTTTACAAACTTTATAACCTTAATTTTAGGATGAAGGACTTTTATGAAATATATTATTTTAGTTGGTGATGGAATGGCAGATTATCCTTTGTCTCAACTTAAAGGAAAAACTCCGCTTGAGGCTGCCAGAATACCAAATATGGATTTTATTGCAAAAAATGGATTTTTAGGTAAAGTGCAAACTGTTCCATCTGGTTATCCTGCTGGAAGCGATGTTGCTAATTTATCTATTTTTGGATACGCACCGGAAAAATATTATACAGGGAGAGCGCCGCTGGAAGCTTCCAGTATGGGAATTAAAATTTTAGATGATGAGACTGCCTTCAGATGTAATCTGGTTACAGTAAATAATGGAATAATGGCTGATTTTACAGCAGGGCATATTCATTCAGAAGAAGCTAAAAAGATTATATTACATTTACAGGAAAAAATAGGTTCTTTCAATATCAAATTTTATCCCGGTGTTAGCTATAGGAATTTAGCAATAATAAAAGGGGATTATTCTCATACTTCCTGCACCCCTCCTCATGACATAACTGATCAGGAAATTAAAACATTTTTACCAAAAGATGAAAATTCAGAATTAATTTTTGAGCTAATGGATAAATCAAAAAAAGTGCTGATGGAGTATTTTTCAAACAATAAACTGCATGCGCATGGTAAACAAGCTAATATGATCTGGTTATGGGGTCAGGGAAAGGATACAGCTTTCCCAACTTTTAAAGAAAAATACGGATTAACCGGAGGTGTAATTACTGCTGTTGATTTAATTAAAGGGATAGGTAAAAAAGCAGGTTTGGAAATTGTAAATGTTCATGGAGCAACGGGATATCTTGATACAAACTATGAAGGTAAAGCAAATGCAGCTTTAAAAATACTTGAAAAAGATAATTTTGTTTTTCTTCATGTAGAAGCGCCTGATGAAGCTTCTCATGAAGGAAGCCTTGAAAAGAAAATTCAAGCTATCGAAGATTTTGATAAAAGGGTAGTGGGTGTTATTCTTGATGGATTAAAAAGATTTTCCGATTATCGCATTATGGTATTGCCAGATCATCCTACACCAATAAAAATCAAAACCCATACTAAAGATCCAGTCCCTTTTGCTATTATGGGAAATAAAATAAAAAAAGGAAATGCACAGAGTTATAATGAAATTGAAGCGGATAAAAATCATGAGATATTTAAAGGTGAAGATATAATGAGAATTTTAACAAGTGGCAATATAAGATAGAAGCAGAGAGAGTCAAAGTGTCAGAGTGTCAAAGAGTCAAAGTAAATTTTTTTTTACTCTGACACTCTGACTCTTTAATTGATTTTTATACTCCAACATCAACAATCAAAATTGCAGCAGCAACAACTGTTGTCCAGAGTTTATTTTTATCACCAATTGCAGATTGAGTTATATTTCTTGTTACAACAATCTGGTTCTCTAATTTCCAGAGTTTTTTCTTTTCATCCCAGTGCAGTTCTTCGTAGGAGTTAATTCCAAGCGTAGATGATAACATTGAGGCAGCAAGGTCTTCAGCATAATCACCGGCTGCATTTTCTGTCTGACCAAATGCATGGTGTTCGCTGAGATACCCATGCCGATTATGATCAGCTGGAATTGCCAATCCTACTGAAGCAGCCATTAATCTATTTGGTTCATCTGAAGCAAGGTCACTCATTACACAAAAAACAATCTGTCCGGGAAGCAATTTTGCAAGTCCGGCTTTTCTGGAAATAATTTTGCAATGAGGAGGGAATATACTTGAAACTCTTACTAAATTAAATTCAGCTATCCCTGCATTACGGAGAGCAAACTCAAATGATTGTAATTTTTCCTTATGCCTGCCAACACCATTAGTCAGGAATATTTCTTTTGGTACAAATTTATTAATTTTTTCCATTTTCCTCTTCTTACCTTATAAAAATTAAAAGCTGGTGCCGAGAGGCGGAATCGAACCGTCGACACAAGGATTTTCAGTCCTCTGCTCTACCGACTGAGCTATCTCGGCATAATACTTAAAACAAAATTCATTTGCATTTTACATATAAAATAATTTTTGTCAAGATTTTTTTCTGGATTTTTAAATGTTTTATTATTATAATGTAAATTTGGAATAAATATTTATATTTATCAGGAGAATATTAGAAACAAATGCGGAGAAATATAAATTCAATTTTTTTTATATTATTTTTTTTATTTACTATTGAGGTAAGGAGCGAGCAGATAAAGCTTCAATTTAAAAATAATTTAGACGATATTTTGAAACGTGAAAATAAAGAAGATGAAAAAAAAGAAGAAACTGCTGAAAAAATAGAAATTAAAAAAGAAATAAAAGAAATAAAGGAAAATATTCCTGTCCCAAAGGTTAATTTTGAAGAAAAAAAATCATCAGATGGAATTAAAATTTATTCATCAGAGTTGAAAGTGGTTCGCGGAGTAATAGCTAAAAAAGTGGAAAGCTCTACTCCTGTTGAAGTCGCATCTGTTTTTCCTTTAAGTATTGATAAACTTTATTGTTATACAGAAGTAACAGGTGTTAATCCTGGAATAAAAATTTATCATTCATGGTATTATAAAGATAAATTAATAAATTCCGTGGAATTGGTTCTTAACCGTGAACGAAGTTATACATGGAGTTTTATTGCGATACCGTCTGGATATAGTGGAGAATGGGAAGTTCATATATTAAGTGAAGAAGGTAAATTAATTGCCAATATTCCATTTAAAATAGAATGAAATTTAAAAAAAATTTTTCAATAAAATTAATTGCTTATCTTTCATTATTTTTTGCTGTTATTTTTATATCATTACTATTTTTTTTGTATCAATTTCCTTACGATAAATTCATAAATGATTTTTTTGCTCAATATGATTATAGAATTCAAACTGAAAAAATTTATTATAAACCGCTTTCTACTTTATTAATTAAAAATTTATCAATCCCTGCAAAGGATATTAATAGTCCTCCTGTATTAAATAGTGATCAGATTAGGGTTGATTTCCTTTTGATTCCACTTTTAAATAAAATATTACAGGCAAATTTTTCAGTAGATGCTTATAATGGCTCGATTACAGGTAATATTATTTATAATTTATCAGATGGAAAATTAAAAAATATATTTATGGAATTTAATAATATCAATATAATAAATTATCCATATTTTAATATTTCTTCACCTTTTAATATTGATGGGATTTTATCAGGTAAAATACTACTTTCAGATTTAGAACAGGGATATACCGGAGAAGGCGAATTTTTTTTAGCTGGACCAATAACACTTTTAAATATCAAATATAAAGAGTTTAATCTCCCAGATATGGAATTTGATGAAGGTAATTTAAAATTCACAGTAAATGGAAATCTGGTATCAATTAATAATTTAATATTGAATGGCAAATTTGTTCAAATTAGTGGTAAAGGGGCAATAGAATTAGGTGCTGACACAGATATTAATTTATCATTATCCATTACACCTGTAAATATTTCGCAAGAAATAAAAAATTTAGTTGTTTTATTATCTGGTATGAATAATATTGAAAAAGGTATAAATTTAAAAATTCATGGAGCATTGGATGAATTAGAGTATAATATTATCCCGTTGCGTCATAAGTAAATGTTACCGAAATATAATTAAATATTAATTAATA
>CAYWFU010000132.1:0-4485 GCA_964457585.1 uncultured bacterium
ATTCATCCCTGCAGTAAACTGCAGGGATGAATTGGCACTTCCAGATAAAAAAATATTGATTTTATTCCAAAAATTATATATATTAATAATTCAAATAACTCAAAGGAGAAATGAATAAAATGGAAGCGATAAAAAATAAAACAAATTTATGTGTTGCTGAAAAAGAAAATGATTATAAAGTCAAAGATATTTCATTAGCTGAATGGGGACGAAAGGAAATTATTATTGCTGAAAAAGAAATGCCAGGGCTCATGAGTTTAAGAGAAAAATATGGGAAAATAAAACCATTAAAAAATGCTAAAATAGCAGGTTGTCTGCATATGACTGTTCAAACTGCTGTATTAATTGAAACATTAATTGAACTGGGAGCGGAAGTAAGATGGTCTTCATGTAATATTTATTCAACTCAGGATCATGCGGCATCTGCAATTGCAGCAAATAATATTCCTGTTTTTGCATGGAAAGGTGAAACATTGGAAGAGTATGATTGGTGTATTGAGCAGACCTTGGTATTTTCTGATGGTAAAGGTCCTAATATGCTTTTGGATGATGGCGGAGATTTGACGCTTATGGTACATAATAAATTCCCTCACTTATTGTCTGAAATCAGGGGTCTTTCTGAAGAAACCACAACTGGTGTTCATAGATTGTATCAGATGAGCCAAAAAGGTGAGCTTAAAGTGCGCGCAATAAATGTTAATGATTCAGTAACTAAATCAAAATTTGATAATTTATATGGATGCAGAGAATCTCTGGCAGACGGCATTAAAAGGGCAACAAGTGTAATGATAGCAGGAAAAATTGTAGTTGTATGCGGTTATGGTGATGTTGGCAAAGGCTGCGCGCAATCCATGCGCGGATTTGGAGCGCGTGTGCTTATTACTGAGATTGACCCTATTTGCGCTTTACAAGCTGCAATGGAAGGATATGATGTTGTTACAATGGATGAAGCTGCTTCAATTGGAGACATATTTGTTACTGCAACAGGCTGCTGTGATGTTATTACAGGAGAACATATAAAAAAGATGAAAGATCAAGCAATACTTTGTAATATAGGACATTTTGACAGTGAAATACAGATTTCATGGCTTGAATCTCAAAAAAATGTTAAGGAAATTAATATTAAACCGCAGGTGGATAAATTTGTTTTTCCTGATGGAAAAGAATTAATTGTTTTAGCAAGAGGAAGATTGGTAAATCTTGGATGCGCTACCGGACATCCAAGTTTTGTAATGAGTAATAGTTTTACAAATCAGGTACTAGCTCAAATTACTTTATGGTTAGAACCGGAAAAATATGAAATTGGTAAAGTATATACACTTCCTAAAAAATTGGATGAGGAAGTAGCACGATTGCATCTTAAAAAACTTGGTGCAGATTTAACCAAACTTACAAAAGAACAAGCTGAATATCTTGGTGTTTCTATAGATGGTCCTTTTAAACCGGAATATTATAGATATTAGTACTGCAGCGCTACAGTATGACAGTGCGACAGTGCGATAGAAGGATCGAGAGTGCGAGAGTGCTATAGTACGATGAATAAAGAACTGTCGCTCTATCGCGCTATCGCACTATAGCGCTGTAGTATTAGGAGTAAATTCATGTCAGATTTTAGCAAAATAATGGAAATAATTACCGGTTTTTGGGAATCCAAAACCTTGCTGGTTGCCAATGAATATGATGTTTTTACGAATCTTTATCCTCGAGGACAGACAGCGCTGTCTTTAAGTAAAAAGATAAACACTGATTGTAATGCTACAGAACGTATATTAAATACGCTTGTAGCTTTAAATCTATTAATAAAAAAAAATAATACTTTTTTTAATACTCCGCTTGCAGAAAAATATTTAGTAAAAAATAAACCTGATTACCGCGGTGAAATACTAAATCATTATAATGATTTGTGGAATTCATGGAATAATCTCAGTGAAGCTGTAAAATACGGTTTTTCGGAAAATTTTCTTAAAGATAAAAAATTCCTTAATAATTTTTCCAAAATTCGATCTTTTATTCATGGGCTGGATAATGTAGGTCAATCATCTGCTTATGAAGTTGCTAAAAAATTACCCTTAAAAAATGTAAAGAAAATCCTTGATTTAGGGGGCTGCGGAGGTACATTTTCTCAGGCAATAGTAAAAAGAAATCCCAAAATCAAGTGCGTTATTTTTGACCTGCCAAAAATTGTTTCTATAGCAAAAGAAATAATAGCAAAAAATAAAATGGGAAAAAGTATTGAAACTATTTCAGGTGATTTTAATAATGATTCAATACCAGGTAAATATGATTTAATACTAATTTCTAAAGTTAATCATATTGAGAACAGAGAAAATAATATAAAGATTTTTAAAAAATGTTATAAAGTATTAAACATGAATGGAAAAATTGCCATACATGATTTTATGTTAAATAAATCGCATACCGTACCTTTATTTTCAACTCTTTTTGCTTTGAATATGCTGGTACGAACCCCTCGCGGAGGAGTTTATAGTGCAGAAGAATATAAAGATTGGATGAAAATTGCCGGGTTTGGGAATTTTAAAATTTCAAAAATACCACATCAAACAGAATTACTCATAGCAATAAAAAAATAGGGACATGATAAAATCATGTCCCTATGATACAAATTTACTGTATGAAGATTATTCTGCTCCTGCATGACAGCCTTTACATTTAGTTGGTCCTGTTTTCTGCTTATCTTTTTCCATTGCTTTATGGCATCCGTCACGGCAGTTATCATGGAATATCTTTTCAAATTTTGCTTCACCGCCAGCTTTTTCAAACATCTTGCCAACTTCTTTACAGTTAAAACAAGCAGCAGGTTGCTCCCCTTTTTTGCTTGTATGATGGCAGGCACCACATGTCCAATCGTCAGTATATTCAAATTTTGAATATTTTTGTTTTCCTTTGAGATTGGTTTGATGTGTTTTATGAGGAAAGCCATCAACTTTTTTCTTGTCTTTTGTTTTAATAACATCTTTATGATGTTCCTGAGCATTAAGGTTTATTTTATCTGGGCCATCATCAAGTGCAAAAGTTAAAGTAAATAAGCTGGTTACTATAAATAAAAAAGAAGTTAATAAAATAGTATAAAATTTTTTCATCTATTATTTTCACCTCCCTTCTTTGATAATTAAGTAAATGCAAATCAGATATTTAGACTGAAGGCTGAAGTCCTAAATACCTTCAACCTTCAGTCTAATCACTTAAATAGTTACTGAAAAAGTTAGAAATAAATAATTAAAGGTACAGGAATTTGTAATGCTCGATAAACTTGTACTCAACATTATTAATTGAGTATCGAGCCTAATTTAAATATAAATATAATTATTGCATTGAAATAATTTTTATATAAATCAAGCAGTTAATAATGGGGGAACAGCTCAATATATTTGGGGGGAAATATATATTTTATAGTGGGAAGGAAACATGAAGATTCATGTTCCCTTCCTCTAATTTTTATCAAATTTAGCAAGAAAAAATCTGTGTATTCAATCAGTAATTATTTTACATGACATGTTACACCTTGTGCGCCGTCACATTTCTGTGGTCCTTTTTTATTCTTCTTGTGACATTCGTCATTGCAATTCTTATGGAAAGCATCTTTTGCTGCTGGTTTATCGCCGTCTTTTGCTTTTTTGTGACATTCTTTGCAAGTTTTTTCTTCGCCTTCTTTATCTTTGTGATGGCATTCCACGCATTTAATTTTTCTATCAGTATTATGTTTTTTGTGTTCAAAATGGACAGCAGGTTTTTTGTCTTTAACAAAATCTATTACAATTGTCTCAGGTGGAGTTTTCTTTTCAGCAAAACCAATCTGTGTACAAATTGCAATTCCTAAAATCATCACTAACAATAATGTTAATTTCTTTACCATTCTTTTTTCACCTCCTTTTCATATTAATTTTAAAAAATTTTATTTTTTAATGTTAATTGTTTAATATCAAATGTTAATAAATATTTACAAAAGGATGCCAAAATAAATAAAAAAAAGGTGAGTTTTATATTGAAACTCTTTTAAAAATTATTTTAAAATTACTGTTCCCTTGTAGTAATTTTAAATATTTTTAGATATTATATTTTTTATTTAATAATGTCAAGAAAAAAAATAATGAAAAATAAATTAGGCACAAAGGCACAAAGTTTAAAAGAAAACTAAAAACTCTGTACCTTAGTACAACACCACAGAATTAAGTATACAAAAACCATATCCCCGATAAAAAATGTTGTCCAATGGCATTGACACTAAATTGACGATTGAGCATTGAGCATTGACAATTGAGCATTAAGGGCTAAAATAATTCTATGGATGTATACTATGAATGAATGTAATGAATTATATAAAATTATCTGGAAGTGCCATGAATTGGCACAAATATAAATAATAAAATATTCCTATCAGAGACAGAAGATACCCTGCCACAGGGTTCTTCATTAATAGCAGCATAAAAACAATAGGCAAAAGGATGGTTTAATGCTCAATGCTCA
>CAYWFU010000133.1:0-4422 GCA_964457585.1 uncultured bacterium
TCACCCTTATTACCCTTCCCCTTTCCCCCCTTCTTAGATAAGTCAACGCCCACGATAATCTACATGACCTATTAGATACGTTAACGATACCAAAGATGATTGATAGTTTAACCAAAAAGGGAAATCAAAAAAGGCGCAGTGTAAGGCAATCTTTGTAGTCTATATTCTGAGCCTTCCCTTCTCCTTTTCAGAATATTAGACTACTTGACTTACACAAGCGTCCCAGACCGCATGGGAGGGTGGGGCGGTCTGGGACTCCTTAACGGGGTGAGAGGGGTTATAGGGGAGAGAGGGGAACAGAACGGCAATAAACTTAATAGGATTCACCAGCTTGGATATTAAACACTCTTGTAAGGTCAAAAAGTTAAATACAGTGCGAGTTATTATTAGCTCTGGCTGGCAGACATTCACCAGTAAACAAAACCGTAAAATATATTACAGTCGATAAGCTGAAACTCTCCACCAACCCAGCCAGATGGAATAATACCCCTCTCTCACCTATGCCGTTAGGCTATCATTGAGTATCCAACCAACCAACCAATTTGGTTTCACCTTTACGTATACTCTCTTCAAAAGGATTCCCACCATTTGAATTAATATTTTTACCTGCATAAAAACCCCACCATTTGAATGTAGCTATATCAGGAGAATTTGAATTTTCCCACCCATTGTAATAATTAATCAAAACTAAATATCTACCTGGTCGTTTCACTTTTCGAGGATCGACTGTTATTCTTTCCTCTGAAATTGAATGTTGTGGTTGTTGATTCCCACCCCAGCTATCATAGTCTAATTGCGCCCCCCAAATAGATTCAGGTCTAGCCCAGTATACTGTACCAACATTCCCACGTATACTAGACAAATTTGAAACAATATAATTATTGTGTTCTACAATTACAGTAGAATCCAATAAATATAAGTCTAAATCTACATAAGATTCTATCCAACTTAGATAAATATTAATTCCAGAATTTGGACCTTTAAGAAAATTATAAGCCTTATTTAAAGTTTCATCTATCTCAATTTGTATAATTTCTTTATTTGGTTGAAATTTTTCATCATTCGTTATATAGTTTGGTAAAATTTCAGCACTGTATACTCTTTGTAAATAATTTTTCCACCAGACAGAATCATTTGGTATATCGCTAAATGGTAAGGATTTAAAAAATTCAGAATAGTTTGATAATGGTAGCGCTTTTGCTATTATATTACAAAGCTCAGCTCTATTTAAAATATCATTTGGTCTAAATAAGGAAGAATCAAGAATCCCTTTATTGTAAGCAGTGACAATAGCGTTTCTGTAAGAAGTAAAAAAAATAACATCAGAAGGTACTGGTATTAATTTTCCAAAAATTGAAGAATTAAAGGAACTTTGATTAGCTTTGATTTCTAATCTATTTAAAATTAAACTAATAGCTTCTCCTCTAGGGATACCTGCATAATAAGTATTTAGAAAGTCTACAGGATTTCTCCAATTTGTAGTATCAGTAGAATATCCAGCCCAACTTATTTCTTGTATGTTAACAGAAAGATGTAAATGTGGCCAATTTTTCACCTTACCATTTCTTGTAACATAATAATTTCCAATCCTTCCAAGCTCGTCTCCTGTAGATACAGTGTCTCCAATATTTTTGGAAGTTAAAGACTGAATATGAGCATATGTAACATAAAAAATCACATTCGCTCTAGTTCTATATCGTATTATTATCCCGCCTCCAGAAATACCTTCGCCTCCATAGTCTCCGACACTAGTACCTTTATTCATTATTGTGCCTGACCCTATAGAATAAACAGCATCACCTACATTAGATTTAAAGTCTACACCTACATGACTTTGTCCTGGGTGATACGAATTAGTACCAAGCCATCCTATATATCCCCCTTGCTCAGGATAGTTAGCTATTGGTTTATAAAAACCAGTAGTTAATAGCATATTTCTATCAATTGCTTTAACTCTAAAATTTGTTGATGGTTTAGTGTTTATTACATGAGGAAGAGAAATTTTTGATAATTCTGTCTCTACTATAGCTAGATTATTTGTAGTTTTATTGATAGGAGTTTGACATGAGCTTAAAAAAGAAAAATTTAATGTAAAAAGTAATATAGTTATAAGTGTTGTTTTTTCCCAAAAATATTTATGCTTCATAACTCACCTTCTTGTGCTTTTTTATTATAATTATATATTAACACTAAATTGACGCAAAAGCAATCATTTTTAGAAATTAATTTTTTCATTTTAATGAGTGCCTATTTTTTTACTGCAAAAATGCTGAAAGTATAATTATTACCATATAAAATTTTTACTTTGCAGTAAAAATTAACGAACTCTAATTTACCCATTATAGTGTAAGTTTATAAAACAACGTTGCGAATGGTGAGGTATTGTAATCAACCACAGTTATATATACAACATTTGAATCTACGTATAAAGAACCGTTAGAGATACCACCTGTATCTCTAATACCAATATTTGTTTCATAGGAACTGCCACTATTAAGGCTCCTTGTATAAAAAACAGAGCCATAAGATTTATTAACCCTGTTATCATTCCAAAGCAAATGTATATTATTACTTCCATCTACGAAAATTTTTGGATAATCCTGATTACGATAAGTTGAATCTGCTGCCTGTGTATGATTAAAAGTGCTTCCTCCATCAGTACTTTTAGCCACAAATAAATCTCCTTCGGAATCGGTAGTAGTATCTTCATAGGCTACAAATACATTTCCTGAGCTATCTACCGCTAAAGAAGAGCCAAAATCTGTTTTCCCAATAGTTCTGTTTACTCGCATAGGGCTACTAAAAGAAGTACCACCATTTGTACTTTTTACAAGATAAATATTGTATAATGCTGAAGAATCTAAATATATAATATATATATTGCTCCCAGAAACAGCAATTTTACCATAATCTTCTTGAAACCCATTGTTTGTAACCTGAACAGGTGTAGAAAAACTATTGCCGTTATCAGTCGATTTTGTCAAATAAAGTTCAATTTTTGAATTTTTATAGCCTCTGAAAAGAAGATATAATGTGCCATTAAAATAACAAGATGGTTGATCCATCCAGTTTCCTATAAAATCATTTGATATAGTTGTTTTAGAACTCCAGTTAGTTCCACTATCAACACTCTTTCTTACATACAATTGATCATTATTTTGGTCTTCCCAGAAAGCATAGAGATAACCGTTACTATCCATAGCAAATTCAAATTCTGTACCATTCATAACAGGTGTACCTAAATTTGAACTAGAAGCGAAAGAAGCACCTGTATCTGTACTTTTATAAAACATCAAATCTCTACTACTATTTGTATTAAGAATATAAATATTATTGCCATATTTTTTTATTTTTGGCTGTTGACCTCCTGCAGAAGCTACTGTTACAGGGGAAGAAAGTGTTGGAGAAGAAGGAGATGAAGGTAACGTAGAAACACTTAAAGCCGTTGATTTTGTTGATTCTCCTTCAGTATTTACAGCACTTACCTGCATACTGTAAGTTGAGCCTGAAGTTAAATTTGTTATGCTTTTTGCATTAGTATTGATATTATCTGCATATAAAACATTATCCTTATAAACTTTATAACTTACTGCATCTGTTACTGCACTCCAAGTCAATATAAATGACGTTTGCGCTACATCAGATTTATCTAAGTTTGTTGGTGCCTGCGGTGTTTGTGCTGGGGTTGGAGATGAAGGCAACGTAGAAACATTTAAAGCCGTTGATTTTGTTGATTCTCCTTCAGTATTTACAGCACTTACCTGCATACTGTAAGTTGAGCCTGAAGTTAAATTTGTTATGCTTTTTGTGTTGGTTTTAATATTATCTGCATATAAAACATTATCCTTATAAACCTTATAACTTGTTGCATCTGTTACCGCACTCCAAGTCAATGTAAATGACGTTTGCGTTACATCTGTTTTATTTAAGCTATTCGAAGGTTGTGTTGTTAAAATAACAGTTGGTGTTGGTTCAGGTGTTGGACTTGGTGTTGCAACTGTTGGCATTGGAGCAGGTACTGTTATAACAGATGTAGAAGGTGTAAAGAGTGGGGATTTTAAAACTACAGGTGTTGGAGTAGGCACAACAGATATGGACTGGGTTGGCGTTGTAACTGGTGTAGGAGTTGGGGATGGTGTTATTGTAATGCTTGGTTTCTCTGTTGTTGTTGGAGTATTTTTTATAGCTTCAGGGGTACATCCTGTTAATACAAATATAAATAAAACTATTAATGTTAGAATTGAAGTTTTTAAAAGTCTGACACTTAATTGCACCATTTTTGTTTACCTCTTTCTAAAACGAATCCCCTTTTATGTCATATATTTTTCTATCTGTTTTTAGTATAACATAAATTTGGAGGGCTAAATATGAAAATAACCGAACTATCAGAACAAACAGGAATCCCGGCATCTACGATAAGAG
>CAYWFU010000134.1:0-4399 GCA_964457585.1 uncultured bacterium
AATGCTCAATTGTCAATGCTCAATTTAATAATATATTTAGTGTCAATGCCATTGGACATGCAGGAGGTTGTGTCATTCCCGACATGTTTTATCGGGAATCTAGGTTTAACAACTTTTTGCAATAATTAAAAACCTCTTCAGCCTCGATATTTTCCATACAAAGATGCGTTCCGATCGGGCATTCATTAGTTCCATGTAAACTGCAAGGACGGCATGAAATACTTTTTTCAAGAATAATATTTTTTTCTCCATATGGCCAGAATCCGAACTCCTGAACTGTTGGTCCAAAAAGTGCGATTACCGGTATGCGTGAAGCACAGGTAAGATGCATAAGTCCTGTATCCCCTGTAAGTACAAAACGCAGGTGCTTTATAAGTTCAAATACTTCTAAGATATTTAAATCTCCATTGAGTACAACAGCTTTTTCCCCTAATAATTCAGCAATCTCCATGGATAAAATTTTATCTTCTTTGCCTCCAAGTAAAAAAATTCTTACATTAAATTGATTGAGTAAAAGTTGTCCTAATTCAACAAATTTTTTTACTGCCCAGCGTTTGGTAAAATAAATTGCACCGGGATTCAACCCTATAAGTATTTCATCGGATTTCAAATTAAGAGTTTTAAGGAATTGTTCCACTCTTTGCTTTATTTCCAGAGATGTGTATATTTCTGGTAATGGCAGTGTTTCAGGATCAAAATTATTATCAATTGTTTTTAAATAACGCTCAACCACATGTTTTTTCTTATTAAATAAATTTATTTTTAAAGCAATCAATAAACGCCGTTTGAATATATCCTTGGAATAAGTTTTTTCATAATTTGCATTTAAAAAAGTTTCAACAAAAAAACTTCTCAAATTTGCATGCAAATCGATAATTAAATCATATTTATTTTTATTAAGTTCTTTAATAGTTGCAAATAAATCCTTAATAGTTGAATTATCCTCAATAGTATAAATCTGGTCTATTGCCGGATGATATTTTACCAATAAATGATATTTTGTCTTAATAAGAAAATCCACTTTAGCATCTGGAAATTTATTTTTAATATATTGTATAACCGGCGTTGTTAATATCACATCTCCCAGAACTCCAAAACGTATTATTAATATTCTCTGCACTTTAATATTCATTTTTGCGTTTTCCATCGCCGATGAACCCAGAACCATTGTTCAGGGTATTGCTGGATATATTTTTCCAGAATATTTGACCACAAAATTGTATTTTTCAGATTATCTTCATCTTTGTTTTCTGTTTTAATAAAATTTATTAGTTTTTCTACAACTAATTTAAATTTCCCCGGCTCTTCCCGTAATAAAAAAGCCATAATTACTGGTGCGCCTGTTTTTCTGAATAAAACAGCTGGACCGCGGAAAGTGGATGCTGGTCTGCCTAGAAAATCAATAAATATACCGCTATCACGAGCATCCTGGTCGGATATTACTCCTAAAATATTGTTATCTTGCAAGAAATGTAAGCTTTTACGATTAGCTTCACGAGGTGTAAAAGTATTTATATTTTTACTTGACCGCTGTAATAAGACAAAATTATTAACCAATGGATTGGATTGTTTTTTTGCTATTACACTTAATTTAAAACCCAATGCAGTATATACAGCACCTAACAATTCCCAGTTACCCAGATGTCCAGTAACATTTATTACACCTTTATTTTCGACTAGAGCTTTTTCAAAATGCTCAATTCCTTCCAATTTAACATTTTTTTCAATAAATTTTTTATCAAATTTTGGGAGATAAAAAAATTCAACTGCTAAATATGCAATATGAATAAAAACGTTCCGAATTATTTTTTCGATTTCATCCGGATTTTTGTTATGTCCAAACGATGACTTAATCAGATTATCCCGGGCAATATTACAATGTTTTTTATCCAGATTATATGCCATTATACCCAGTTTTTTAGCCAGTTTATACGAATCTTCCAGAGATTTGCGATTTACATAAGAAGAAATATATTTTACCAATCCAAATTCAATGTAATGTAATAAGCTCACTTAACTTCTCCATAAATCTTTGTTCTTCATTTATTTTCATTTCTGCTTCAATAACATATACAGGGATTTCAAGAGGAACAAATTTTACTGCGTCTTTTTCTGTTATTAAAATTAAATCACATGCATAATTTTTAGCCCTGTTCTTTATTTCTTTAAAGTCATTTTTAGTAAATTGATAATGATCAGGATAAGAAACTATTTTTATTTTTTTGTTTAACCATTTTTCAATCATTTCTTTAAAATATTCAGGATTGGCAATCCCTGTTACAGCTAGTATAGATTTATTAACTATATCCTCTTTTTTAATTTCAGCTTTAATTGCCAGATCAGTTATTTTTACCGGGATATACTGAGAAGTAAAAATTGCCGCATAAGGATTAATTGATTTAACTTCATTAATAATTATCTGATATTGTTGAACTAAATTTATATTTGTAATAATTACAATATCGCTTTTCTTAAGTTTCATTATTGGCTCGCGCAATATCCCTCCTGGAAAAAGTTTATAATTACCAAAAGGATTTTTTGCATCGAGCAAAACTATATTTATATCACTAAACAATTTTTTTTGCTGAAAACCATCATCTAAAATAATAAGATTAGAATTAAAATTTTTTTGTGCATAATCTGCTGATTTAGCTCTATTTTTACCTACCAGAATCTTAACAAATGGTAATTTTTTAACTAATAAATACGGCTCATCTCCTGCTTCTTCCTGCGAAAGCAAAATCCTGTTCCCATCATTCACAACACCAAAATTTTTTTCTCTATTACCTTTATATCCCCGCGAAAGAATAGCAATATTTAATTTTTTTCCATACAACATTTTAGCTAATGTAATACATATACTGGTTTTGCCTGTACCGCCTAATGTAATATTTCCTATACTGATTACAGGAATATCTATTTTAACACTTTTAAATATCCCTATTTTATAAAAATAATCACGTATTTTTAAAACAATTTTATATAGTACTGAAATAAATCCCAAAAAAACAAGAACTATTTTATCAAGTATGTTTAAATTATTACCTTCGACTAATTTTTTATAATATATTTGATGATTCATATTATTTCCTTAAGTGTCCGCTCTGATGCACCGCGTTCTTTTTTTACAGCTTCATAAGCTTTCAGCCCATCTATTTCTATTTTTTTCGGATCATTTAAATATTCCAATATAATTTTTTTTAGAGTTTCTTTATCGGAAACACATTTACCTCCGCCATTTCTTATCAAAAGCTCTGCAATATCTTTTACATTATCTAAATAACTGCCAAATATAACGGGTTTTGATAATAATGCTGGTTCAATTAAATTATGCCCGCCATAATTCTGTAATGTTCCGCCAACAAAAGCTATGCTTGCCATTGAATAATATAATAATAATTTACCTGTGAAATCCAGAATAAAAATATCAGCAGAATTGTTGATTTTGTTATCTGATAATTTTTGGAATGAAAGATTTTTTTGTTCGATAATTTTTATTATTTCAGAAATACGCTCAGTATGTCTTGGAGCAATAATAAGCTTGATTGATTTAATTTTTTTGATTTCTAAAAAAGCTTCAATTATTATTTCTTCTTCTCCAGGTCTTGTACTTCCTGCAACTAATAAAAAATTTTCAAAAAAAATCCCGAGTTTATTAATCAAGTCCCTTTTTTCCGGTTCGGGAATAGTTATATCTATATCAAATTTTGTTTGCCCGCACACAACTATTTTATTTTCTTTTACTTTAATATCCAGAAAATTTTTTTTCTCATTTTCATTTTGAACGCAATATTTATCAATACATTCAAAAACATAATCGAAAAGCCCATTAAATAATGAATAATATTTTTTGCTTTTTGCTGTTAAGCGTCCATTAATAATACAAATTTTTGTATTTCTTTTTTTTGCTTCAATAATTAAATTCGGCCAGATTTCAGTTTCAGCAATTAATAAAATTTCAGGGTTAAAAAAATTTAGGCTTTTGTTAATTATAAAAAAAATATCAATTGGTGCATAAATAACAAAATGCTTATTCCCATACTCTTCAACTGCTTTTTCATATCCGGTCCCAGTCATTGTTGATATTATTATTTTATGTTTTTTGAATTCATTTTCTATTCCATTTATAATTTTTTTTATTGCATTTAACTCTCCTAATGAAGCCGCATGAATCCAGATAATAGGAGTAGAGCTAATACTATTTTTCCAGTTTGCAGGATATATTCCAACCCGGAATGATAATCCAGTACGGAATTTTTTGTTCAATAAAATAAAAGGGAACCCTATTATTAATATAATACAACCAATGATATTATATAATATGATAAACATTTATAATCCTTATTTATATTACTCAAGTTGACTGAGTTTTTATGGAGATAAATTCAAAATTCAAAAT
>CAYWFU010000135.1:0-4278 GCA_964457585.1 uncultured bacterium
ACAGGGCAGACCCATGTATCAGGAATATTTTCAAATAATGTACCTGGAATTATTTTATTATCAGGATCGCCGATAGCAGGATCATAAATATATCCGCATACTGTGCAGCGATATTTTTGCATAGATTTATCTCCTTTTACATTTATAAAAGTGGGCGCTGTTTGCGGTGTTGTACCGCGTTTAATCTTGTGATAATATTCATAAGTCATTACTTTGCCATCTTTAAGTATTTCTGATTCCATTGCTTCACCTAAAAAAATTGTATGAGTGAAACAATCTATTTTATTAATTACTTTTGCTTCAATATATCCAACCGTATGATCGAGCACTACAGGACAACCTGAAGGAAGTATTTTAAATTTTATATCACTAAATTTATTTTCTGTTCTGCCAGATTTAAAGCCAAATTTGCCAATAAATTGCAATGGCGTATTTTCTTCTAAAATTGATATGCTGAATCTTGAGCTATTATTAATAAACTCATGTGTAAGATTTATTTTATTAATGCTTACAGCAATTATAATGGGATTATTTGTTATCTGAAATACTGTATTAGCTATTTGTCCATTAAGTAAATTACCTTTATTTGATGAAATTATATACATGCCATAACTAATGTTACACAAAACATTTAAGTCCATTTTTCCCTCTATTCACTAATTTTTTCGTCTGAAAATGACACTATTGAAATCATTAAATTCCCATGTCTGTTTCTTAAATCAGGGAAACAACCCTGTTCTCCAAAAGTAAATCCACCTATATAAACACCGTTACCAATAGCATTATTAATGGATTTGACAACTTGAGTCATCTGGTCCCCAACTGTTAACATACACCCGGCGCAATAAATTACAATTGATGCTTCAATATTTTTAAATTCACCTCTTATAATAGTGCTTCTAGTTACAGCGCCAGCGCGCTGGATTAATGCCTGCTTTGTTCCAAACATAAGATATATTCTTTCCCCTTCTTTAACTTCTGTAAACAAATCCAGATAAGAACCATTTTCTCCTACATAAACTGGATGAGAAAGAACATAAAAATCCATATCAGCTATTTTTTCTGCTGCTCTTCCCAATGGAGATAATGTTGTCCCATTTAAAATATTTCCACCTTTAACTAACATCTGACTTATTATGCCATCTGTCCATTCATTATAAACCTGTCCTGCTGGCCGTTTACCAATCTCGAAAATTCTTCGTCCAGAAGCGCGTGTAACTATTCCATTTTTATCTGTTGGCACACAACCGCTGCGGAAAGCATATCCAATTTTAAGTGAACTAAAAATAACAGTAACTACTATGCCATTATTATAATTCTTCCCGGATGTAAATAATTTCCATCCACCCTCAATCGTATTATCTGCGCAGCTTCCGCCCACAATTGGGATTTTATTCCCCACAATTGATTCTATTCCTTCAATTATTTCTTCTTCATTGGCAGGGGAAGCATTCATTAATATCAATTGAGGGATATCATTATCATTTTTCCCTGCATTATATATTGCCTGTTTTATTACATTAACACCAGCTTGATAAGCGTCTTTATCTGATTCATATGGGGAATAAGCTACTCCAAATGAAATATAAGGCGAATAAATAAGCAATAATGCTAAACTGCCTTTTTCTCCTTTATGAAATCCATCATTAGTCATTACTGCTGCGCATGAAGATAAACCATGCAGTTTAATTTTTGGTCCTAACTCATTATATAATTTTTCAGTCAGTAAATTACTATCATAATTTACTGTAGTAAAAAGAAAGGCATATTGAGGCGCAGCATTTTTAAATGATTTACGAGCTTCATCCAGAGCTTCCTTTATGGCAATATCTACATCAGGATTAATACTTTTGCCATATCCTACTGTAATATTATTCCCCATTGTAATCTCCTTTTTATATTAACGTGTTCGTTCTAATAATTCCATATAAATTTTTTCTCTATAACGTCTATTCCATGAACTTACCAGATTACGGGCTGATTGTATTAATTCACCGCTTGTAAAAGGTTTATTAAAATACATCCATTCATCCTGATTTGAAAATAATTTGCTTATCTGCTCAATAGGATGATCAGTAAAAGCTGTTACAATTGCGCATAAAATTGAAGAATCCATATTTCTTATTCTTTTTATGGTCTCCATACCATCAATTCCACAAGGAAGAGTCATATCAAAAAAACCAGCAGCAATTCTACGCCCCTGTTCATATTCTTTTCTTACAATCTCAATCGCTTCCTCTCCGCTTCGGGCAAACAATAATTTATATTGAATATCTTCATTAATTTTTGTTTCAATGCTTTTTTCTTTTATTCCTTCCCGTATTCTGCGTTTTTGTATCATATGAGATAAATCATCTTTATCTGTTATTAAAGTATTTTTATATGCTTCGAGTATAGGCTCTTCATCATCTACACAGATTATAGTTGAATTAAATTCAATTTCCATAATTGCTCCAAAAGCTTCATTTTTTAGGCAGCCATACCAAAAAAGTGGTTCCCTGCCCAACTTCAGTTTTTTCTAATTCAATATCTCCATTATTTTCCCGTATCAAATGACGGCTTATTTGCAATCCTATTCCAGTACCTGCTTTGTGTTTTTTAGTTGTGAAGCTATGTTTAAAAATTTGCTTTTGATATTCTGGAGAAATTCCAATACCATTGTCCTGTATTTTTATTTCAACTCTCTTATCAGTAGTACTTACCTTAATAGAGATTAATCGTTCTTTTTTATCTGTATCTTCTATAGCATGTATTGAATTTTTAATAACATTAGAAAAAATTTGAATTAATTCATTAATATCTGCTCTTACAATAGGTAAGGGGTCAGGATAATTTTCCCTGATTTCAATAAAACGTTTTTTTATCGTATCCTTCATTAATTCTAATGCTTCCTTTATTGGATATGATATTTCCCTGTCCTGTACTATACGTGTAACTCGCGATAATCCTCGCAGACTATCAATAATTTTTACTATTCGCTGGAATTGTATACTTAAAAATTGAAGGTCTTTTTTATATTTTTTTTCTTTTTCATGCAATTTTTTAATAGTTCCAAACAAAATTTCAAAATCAAGCTCTCCAAATGATTTTTGATTATTGCTTTCATCCATTCTTTTTAAAGAATTTTCCAGTATACCCTGATTAAATTTTTTCTCCCAATCCTGAATTATTTCCTGAAAGATAGATGCAATTGATTCAGATTTATCTTCTTCTTTTAAATTTAATTCAATACGGATCATAACAGACGTAATGGGATTTAAAACTTCATGCGCAATTCTGCCTGCCATTTCTCCTATAGCAGCCATTTTTTCAGTTTTTAGAAGTTCTCCCTGAGTTTCATTTAATTGCTTATTTTTTAGTTGAAGCTGTTCAGCTATTGCGCGAAATTCATCATTTCTATCTTCCAGTTGATCTTTTATTTCCTGTAATTTCTGAGTTATATGTAAATTTTTTTTTTCTTTATCTATATATTGCGATTGTATATCTTTAATGCGGTTTTTATAATTATCTTCATAAATCTGGCTTATAAATTTTATGTTTAGTTCAATTTTTTTTGTAAAAATCTGTATATCTGATGCAGGAATATTATCCAATAATATTTTATACAAAATAAATTGCTCAATTAAAATTAAATATGATGGACAAAGATTAAGATATTTTTTTAAAAAATTTTTGTAAATTTCTATTGAAAAATTTTGTTTTATATCCAGAAGAAAATACATTTCGGATAAAGAAGACTTTTTTAATGGACACTTATCGATTTGATTTTCACAGTAAATAGGTAAAGCATCCAGCCATTGCTGTAAAATAGAATTTATATTAAGAGAAATGTCAGCAGTCTGTTCCGACATAATTCACCTCTTATTCCTTAAGTTTTTTCATCTCTTCAATATAACTATTAATAAAAGAAACAATTATATCATTCATAATATCATCTAATAACCGTTTTGGATTAGGAAGAGACGATAATGCTTCTCTTTTAGCTTTATCAGATGGAGATTCAACATCTTTTTGCGCTAACACTTCTGTTACAAGGCCAATAATTTTTTCCTGATCATTTTCTTTTTCATAACTGCGATTAACAGTTGATCGTTTTGATTTATTATATTTTTTTACAATAATTTTTCCACCTGATTTCATATCAATTATTTGAAAAGTGATATCAATTTTTGCTGTACGTTCTACAGTATACATTCTATAAATAGTATCATTTGCTGAAACATCATCAGATGAATAAGCAGTTATTTCCCCTAATATTAAAGCATCGATATCAAGCAG
>CAYWFU010000136.1:0-1108 GCA_964457585.1 uncultured bacterium
GGTTCATTTACTATGTCATACCATAATTTCATTAATCCGGCTGTGTATTCGATGGATTCAGGTATAATTTCATCAGCAAAAAATTTTGCCAATTTCTCTTTTTTCTCTGGATTATATATATGATTTCTAAATTTAAGCGGGATAACTCGGTTTACTGCTTCTATGTAATAATATTCACCTGTTTCACCAGAAAAATTATCTGCTTTCCACCATTCGTTAAATAATATATCAGGTTCAGCTTCATTATTATAATCTGCTATTCCTGTGAATTTTCCAACATCAAATATTACCCATGATCGCAATAAAGGGTATTGGATATTTCCCACATATTCAAGATATTGTATATGTCCTTCAGGGAACATTTCTGCTATTTCTCCGGTTGCTATTACTTCTCTTACTGGCCATACACTATCCGGATGTATTACTTCTAAATGTCCCTGTATTCTCGCCATTTTATATGTCTCTGTTGATAAGTCAATTATGCTTTGTTCATAGCTTGTTATGGGTTTTATATTATTTCCATTTAATGTTCCTAAATATGCTATATTTGAATCACATGCTGGGTTTAACGCATCACTCCATGATTCAAAGTTATCCATTAAGCTTGCAAGAAATGCTATGTGAAATACATTAAACACATGGCTTGGCATGCTCATATCCTCCAAAAGATGCAGAGATTTACCTAATTGCAGGTATGCCATTGGATAATTTCCTTCATTATAAAATTCTATTGATGCTTCCCATAATTTTTTCCCATAATCTATTGTGTTTTCCCAATATAAGTCTGTTGGTAGTGATGGTAAATTCAATAGGTTTTTTGTAGATAACAATATATCCGATAATTCTTGATTGGGATATCCTGTGGATAATCCTTCTTTAGTTGCGGGATTATAAAAATGATGTCGTACTGATAATTGTGGGGCTATCTCCTGTTTTGCAAAATTTGAAGGTTCAACTGGATTTCCATATTCCTGAGCTAAATATAAAAGCTTTCCATCAGGGAAACTATAATCTTTCATTTCATCAAAAAGTTCACCACCAGAATCAGGTCTATCTTCTCTTATTGTACCCAAGGTACCTCTTTTGATTATTTTATCGAAATTGTATT
>CAYWFU010000136.1:1208-4142 GCA_964457585.1 uncultured bacterium
CCTCGTTCAATCGGTGCTTTAAATCGTTCCGTCACATATAATGGATGGCATATTTCCCATATACTTGGTCCTCGCACATTAAATATTCCTATGTTTATAAATAACTTCCCAGGTATTCTATAATTCCCATCTTTATCACTTATTACTATTTCACCGGCTACTGTCTCTGCTGATTCCAGTATATGCCTGCTCCATAGCGCATTTATTACTACATTCTCTATTGGCTTTCCGGTTGTTGCATCAATTACACGGCCTTTTATCGGCAATGTCCATTTTGTTGGAAATCCTATGCCGGATATTATTAATACTATTATCACTGCAATTCCTATCACTATCTTTTTTGTATTTCTTTTTATCTTTTCTTCCATAATAATACCTTTCCTGCCGCATAATTTTTATTGTTTGCTGCTTCTTCTAATATTTCATCCGCTTCTTTTGCATTTTCTTTTGCTAATTCTTCCGCTGCCCATTTTGATATTTCATATTGTTCATCTTCCAATGTTTCTTTTAAATATTTTAATTTTTCTGCTATTGTTATTCCTTGTGTTTCCAAACTTTTCACTGCTATTTTACTATGTAATTGTATCCATACATTTTTATTATTGAAATTTTGTTTAAGTATTGTTGTCATATTTTTATCTCCTATCGTTTCTATAGCTTCTATTGCCAGAAAACTCTCTGTTACATTTTCACTTTTTATCCCTTTTAGCGCTCTTTTTTTTAATTCTTCTATACCTATTTCTGTATTCTGACTTCCGATTTCTGAATTCTGCCTTATCCTCACCAGTGCCAGTATCGCCCTCATCCGTACATTCCCGCTTTCATCATCCAGCGCTTTTTGCAATGCTTTTATGCTTTCATTTATTTCCTCTTTATTCATTTTTCGCTTTTGTTTTTCTTCTGCCTTCAGCCTTCCGCCTTCAGCCTTCAGAACTGCCTTCTGGTCTAAATTCATTTCCATTAGCGCTATTGCGCTTGCTTCCCGCACAAATTTGTCTTCATCATTATTCAGATTATTCTCTATTATCTTTTTTGCTTCTTTTCTTTTTAGCTTTCCCATGAATAGTGTTGACGCAATTTTTGCCTGTCTTTTTTTTTCTGTTTTTTTTGTGTCTGTTTTTTCTATGCTTTTTAAACTCATTCCTTTGCTACTTATAATATCCAACATTTCCGGAACAAATTTTTCTTCCTGCTCATAAATCTCAGCTATTACTTTTTCTCTCTCATTTTTATCAATAAGTCTTTCTTCAAGATTTCCGGCAAATATATATATTGTGGTGTTGAATAATATCAGGATGGTAATTAATGTTATATTTTTCATGTTTATTTATTCCTCCATATTTAAGGTATATTTTTAATGTTATTCCATAATGTTTTATTTGCGAGACTAAAGTCTCGCACTACAAAATAATTACAATTGCATTTAATGTAGTGCGAGGTTTTAGCCTCGCTATATCTCAAAATCTATCGCATATAATTAGCAACTTTCATGCCAATTTCACTTCCCTGTATTTTCAAGCTTTTTTAATAATGAAGTGAGAATTTTTTTCCCCATTGCATGTTAGAGTGAGAAAAAAAATTCGCAGTTGTACCAGTCAACTATTTATAGCTATTGTTTGCATATCAATTATTTTTCGCGTTAAATTTGTAATTTTATAGTTTTTAATGATGTGATTATGAGTGGCAGTATACATCGGAACGATTTTGTTTATCGTCAATTTTTTTTATTTTATGTAATTATTTATTATCTGTCAAATGTTTTTTTACTTTTAATACGAAAATATTCGTATTTCTATTCACAGTGTTGACCTTCCTATATTTATAAATTACTATTTTTTATTAGATACAAATATGGAATTTTAAATAGATAAAATGAAGAATCTCGTAGCAAGCTGCGAGGTATCTTCTGTCTCTGATAGGAATTCTTTATTATTTATTTTTGGATTATTTGTTCATTGAAATGAGGTATTGCAAGACCATGCCGTTTCTCAAGAATATCACTGTATTTTACTTGCATAATATTGTTATCATTTTGCTTACTTTTCTTAGTTTTTGATTTCCTGCGGGACATAATATTGAAATGTATCAAATTTATTTACTATATAAATTATTAATTTTGCCTATGAGGAATTTTCTGCCTTTTAAGGTAAAGATTAATTGGACTATAGCGCTCAAATAAATTACCCCTTTTTTTTAGAAGTAAATCCTACAACTATGCTAAGAACAGAAAAATTCTCCAACTCTCCGACATCCCAATCAATTATTTAATTTAACAATTTTTTCATTACACTTTCTTTATTATCAGCATTTATTACGTTTTCTATCGCATTGTCCAGTTTCTTTTTATCTTTTGTACTTTTTATGTATTGTATCTCTATATCATTAATCCCAAATTTTTTGCCTATTATTTTTATTAATATATTTTGTTTATCTAATATCTCACCTTCTTTTATTCCTTCTTTTATTCCTTCTTTTATTCCTTCTTTTATCCATTTTTGTGCTAATGTTTGCATGATGTCTACCTCCTTTATTTCTTCGATTATCTCTTTAAATTTTTCTTTTCTTTTTTCTTTTCTGCCTGTTATGTATTCCATCAATTATATTACCGCTTCTTTATCTTTTATTGATTCTTCCTTCTCGTATGGAAAACCAATAATAAAGGTGCAAACTGTCCACATGCCGATTTTATTGGCATAGCTAATCATCCTCCGGGCCTGCTCCAAAGCAAAAGGCTTGCCTAAAAATTTTCGCGTGTCAATATTACCGGATTCAATTCCAAAAGTTACCCGGTAACATCCGGCATTTTTCATTAATTTTAGAGTCTCTTCATCAAGAAACCAATGGGCAATCCCATTCGGAGTGGTCCAACGAATATCTAATTTCCTTTCAATAATTTCTCTGCATATCTGACTAAGCCGCTCTTTGGATGTTCCG
>CAYWFU010000137.1:0-3914 GCA_964457585.1 uncultured bacterium
GCTACAATGTTTGCAAACTGCACAGTTGCAATATTTTTTCTTTTCATAGGAAAAAGCCCCGTAGGGAAATGATATCTTGCAAGGGCTGCTCTGACTTGTAGTGAGCTTGTCGAACTATGGAGCGATGGCAACCTGCATGTCTGACAATATTTTTTCTTTTCAATTGAAAAAGCCCCGCAGGGAATTGAAATCATGCAAGGGCTGTACTGATGGAGTCTTGGTATAATTGCACATAATGTCCGGTGTGCAGGTGTTCGTTTTAATGACACTTGCACTAAATTATGTGCAGTTATTACGTTCGCAAAAGCAGTACAGCCCTTGCAAATCTTCAAATGAAAATCAATTGAAAAAAAATGTCAATTGAAAGAAAAAAATGTCATATCTTTACAACCAGAAAGTTAAACGAATGGGTTGTTTTAAACTTCAATATTACACCGAACAAGAGCCATTTTTTTTGAAAGTTGTAAAACCGGATAAAGAAGGTGATGAAAAAGGTGTGCAGGGGTTTTTAAGTGTTGATCCACTGACTTCTAAATATCCTATGTTAACACCTTATCAATTTGCAAGTTTAAATCCAATACGTTTTATTGATATTGATGGATTGGAAGGGGGAGAACCTCCAAAGTTTAAAGATAAGCCTAAAGTTAAAGTTGTATCACAATCAGAAGTTAATGTAACAATTGGACCACAAGCTGAAATGGGAGTTAAAGGTATTAAAGGAAAAGGGCTTGGATTGGATCTTACCATTGTAAGTTTTAATATTTTAAAAATCTCGATTACAGAAACTATTGATTTAAAAACAAGAGAAACAAGTTCTGATTGGAGTCTTAATTGGTTTTCTGGTGATGTAGAAAGTTCTGTTGGTGTCAAAACACCAGTAGGAACTTTTAGTGCTAAAAATATGTTTCAAATAGATCCGGAAGCAGAATATATACCAGGAACTCAAAAAACAGAATATTCATATGTTACACCAAAAACAACGGTTAAAGGAATTCCTGTAGAAGGTCAGGTTACTTATACGGAAATGTCAACAGGAGAAACATCTGTAAAAGCTGGAGCAAAAACATCAGCATCTTTGAAATTTATTTTAGGAGTCAGTTACTCTTCTGAAAGTGCTGTTGAAGCAGAGAAAAAACCTTAATATCATGATTGAAAAAATCCTTAATCTCAAAAGTTGGCAATTAGTTCTTTTATTGTCCAATTACTGGTTTATAAGTATATTAGTACAGAGAGATTCGTTATTGTTGGATGTTTTGCTTTTGATAAATATGGGATTACTATTTAGCTGGTATTATCTTGTAATCCGAGCAGTGAACACTGCGGTTGGTTTGAAGTTGAAATTTATTTATGGCTATAATCTGACAGTAATTTACTTGATAGTTTATATGATTATTGAATTTATTCCTATTCAATATGAAGTATTACATTGGGTATTATGGCATTATATTGCTTTTCTAGGTTACTTATTTGCTGTGTTCTATGTGACAACATGTTTTGTAAAAGCTGAAAGAAGAAAGGGAATTGGACATAGTAATATACTATTTAGTTTTGTGCAGTTTTTTATATACCCAGTTGGAATATTTTTTATAAATAAAAGGATAAAAAAAATTATTACTCCAAAACATTAAAACTCTTAGCAATATATTCGTAAATTTTTTCATATTTTGTAAATTCATTAGATAATCCGCTTAACCCAATTAAGTAAACATTATTAGATGTTTTTACAAAATAAAGAATCGTTGTAATAGAATCGTTGTTTGATAAAAATGTGCACTTGATTTTAATAACTGGCAGGTTATTAATGTCTAATACTTCGTTTGTAAGTAATTGGAAATCTTCAAACGAATTAGACATATCGTTAATACTTGCCTTTACAATATCATTTAATACAACTTGCGTATCATTTGAGTCAAGTAAACTTGTAATGTGTATGGTATTTTGAAAACTTTTATCAAGGCTATCCTTAATCATTTTAACAGCAAAGATTACGTTTTGATTACTTCTTAAATTTTGCCATTCTACAGGATATTCTATTGAAAAGCCATATTCTTTATTTTGATATTTTTCCAATTGTATACTAATAGCGCCATATTTGACAACTTTTTTTCTCTCATTTTTACAACTATAAAAGGATAAGACAACGACTATTAATATGTATAAAAATAAACTTAAAATTTTCATATTATTTTTCACTTTGTTAATCCAAATGCTTGCTTAGCTTTAGTATCTCTGATTAACGCATCAATTACAGAGTATATATTATCTTTATCTAATTTAGGCAGTTGTTGTATTTCTTTTATTCGTTTTATAGCTTCATTGTCCAATATTTCTTCATAGTCGCTATCACTTACCAGATAGTCAAGAGAAACTCCTAATACATCCGCAATCCTTTTGGCATATTCTATTGAAGGCATTACACCGCCTCTTTCATATTTAGAAATAGCATCTCTTGAAATACCGGTTTTTTCTCCCAGTTCTACCTGAGACATTTTTTTAATCTTCTTGAGTTTTGATATTTTTTCCCCGAACTTCATATAAAATCAGTAATAAAGTTATTTATCGTAATATTTTTAGCAAATATAATCATTAATCTTCATAAAAAAATAAAATATTACTTGTTTGTTCAAATAATATCAACTAATATTGCAGAATTTATTACACAAAAAATAAATTATTCTGCAAATGGTACAGAAAAACAAACGCAAACTAACCTTACAAGCCCTTTTAACCACCCACGGCGAAATCAAAGAGCAGACCGAAGCCATAGACTACGCCATGAACGCGATGATAGCCATGTTGCGCCATGAGCCGCTACGCATGGAAGAAACTGTCGAATCTTACGAAAGCCTTTACCTATTACGCAAAGTATTAGAACCCTATAAACCTGAATAAAATGGAAATACAGGAAATTAAACAACGCTTAACTCTTGCCGCAGTATTACAGCACTACGGCTTAAAGCCCGACAAACATTTACGGCTTCATTGTCCTTTTCACGACGACAAGACGCCGAGCATGCAGGTGTACTATAAAACGCATACCTGTTATTGCTTTAGCTCCAACTGTCCCACGCATGGGAAAAGCCTTGATGTGATTGATTTTATTATGTACATGGAGAAATGCAGCAAGCACGAGGCAATAAAGAAAGCGGAAGCCATGATCACGGGTTACACACCGGGGCAGATGCCGGCAGGATCGCAACCGGCTACGGAAAGCAAGACCGCATTTTTAGCACGGATGTTTACTTACTTCCGCAACGCCGTACACAACAGCACGCCTGCAAAAGACTACATGAAACAACGCTGTTTAGAGCCAACGGCATTAGATATCGGGTACAATACGGCGCAGTTCCATCACGGGGCAAGGAAAGAAGAAACCTTAATACAAAACTGTGTCCGCTATGGTTTATTAAGTCCGTGGGGAACCAACAGCAGGGAAGGTGGTCAAGCATACAAACCATTTGCGAAATACTGTATTGTCTTTGCATTGAAAAATTATAAAGGAGAAATTACCGGCTTATATTTTAGAAGCACGGAGAACGACACCGACCAACGTCATTTTTACTTAAAAAACCGTGAAGGACTTTATCCCGGATATCCGAACCCGGATACAAAAAAACTCATCATTACCGAAAGCATTATAGACGCTGCCACACTATTACAGTTGTCGGAAATAACAAAAGATTATGAAATACTTGCGCTGTACGGAACCAACGGACTAACTGAAGAACACCGCAAAGCCCTGGCAGGTTTAGACAGCTTAGAAGAAATAATATTTTTCCTGAACGGCGACGAAGCAGGCAGGACGGCGGTTTTAAAACACACTGAGACCATCAGAACCATAAAGCCACAAGCTAAAATTACCAACGTAGAACCACCGGAAAACGAAGACGTGAACAGCTTACTGCAGGGACATG
>CAYWFU010000138.1:0-3813 GCA_964457585.1 uncultured bacterium
AATATGCTGAAATATGCCGTGTGAAACTTTTAATTCAGACTTGGCTTAACGCTATGATTTAAAAAAAAATAATTATGAAAAAAGAAATAAAAAATAAAACTGCTTCTGTAAAAGCAAAACTTTTGAATATTGCAAAATCCGAAAATATTGATTTTAATGCTGTTTTATTAAGATACTTTCAGGAAAAATTTTTATTCCGTCTTTCAATTTCAGAATATTCAAAATATTTTGTATTAAAAGGCGGTCTTTTACTGATATGCTTAAACATTCCCAAAATGAGACCGACTATCGATATTGATTTTTTGGCAGAACACATAAAGAACGATCTTATTGAACTCGAAAATATTTTTAAAAATATTTCTAAAATAGGATGTAATGACGGAGTACAGTTTGATTCTTTATCGATTAAATCTGAACGGATAAAAGAAAATGCAGATTATGAAGGTATTCGAATAAAAATTGATGTTTTTCTTGGGACAGCAAGAAAAAAATTACAAATGGATATTGCCTTTGGTGATGTTGTTATTCCAAACCTAAACTAATGGAATTCCCGACTTTATTGGAAGAACAACCGCCCAAAATTAATGTTTATTCAATTGAAAGTGTTATATCCGAGAAATTTGAAGCAATGGTAAAGCTTTCAATAATAAATAGCCGAATGAAAGATTTTTATGATATATACACTCTTTCATTGAGTCATGATTTTAAGACTGATAAACTTAAAGAAGCAATTGAATCTACCTTTAAGAAAAGAGAAACATTGATACCAGAAAATCCTTTAATATTTAAATCTGAATTTTATAATGATAAAGAAAGACAAAAACAATGGATCGCATTTCTGCGCAAGTCAAGACTTAAAGAAAAAAACAGGGAATTTAGTGAGATAATGAACAGGATAAAAGATTTTATCAATCCGATAATAGTATCGATTAAACAGAATAGTAAAATGAATAAAACATGGAATTCTAAACTGGGATTTTGGGATTAATGAATTATCTTGTTTAACAGAAATGCCGTAAAAAGCTTTTAATTATTAAGGATTTTAGAATTATTTTTATGGAGAGGAGAAAGAAAAAATAATAAAAACCGATTTGCTGTGTCGTAGGACACATTCAAACTGGATGGCAAAAGATGAGTCATTACAAATAATTCTCTACAAATTGAATTGAATTGATTTTATTTTTATTGATTTTAAATATTTCAAAAACAATTAAAATTTTTTTATGGGAAAATATAAATGTATTTAAATATAAAATCCTATTTTGGTTTTAATTATTTTAAAAGCATTTAATTTTTTGGGGGAAATCAAAAGCTTTAAAAATATAAAATCCGATTTATTTTAAAATTAAAGCATTATCCTTTCAAATATATTTTAAAAAATTTCAAATTTCAAAAATTTTCTTGACAATTATTATTTTATGGGTTTAGACTATAAAACAATCATTTCTTAAATGCTTAAAATTATAATTTTGAATCTCCGATTAATAATGTCTGGGACAGGTTTTAAATATTAAATCCGACCTGTTCGGATTGGATGTGTATTGCCAAATTATTTATGTTGTTGAATTGTCATTGTAGCGTTATTTGTAATTAAAGATAAATGCAAGTTATTTAATGCTTTGCTATTTGCTATATATATTTTGGTTACAGGTACGTAATATATTTGGAGATATACACATGTGGAAATCAAATCAGATTAAAAATTCTTACCTATTGAATTCTGAAAATAAATCTTACACTTTTTTTATAAATTCTTCCAAAAAAATTTCAACAAAAAAAATCATTCCTATTTTATCCGTAATTATTTTAATTCTATCCGTATTTTTACCAGTCAGAGCAGAAGAAAATCAAAATAATCAGAATGAAAAATTTGAAAAAGCTAAACAAAAAGATATTGATTGGATTAAAAGAAAAAGGGAAAAATTGTCTGAAATATCTGGTAAATCAAAACTTCAAAGAAAAGCAAAAACTAAAGAAGAAAAAGACAAAAAAAACGAGCTTATTCATCTTATGGGTCAAACGCAAGATAAAACACATATTAATTCTCTATTAGAAATACTTAAAGATGAAAATGAAGATGACTCATCACGACTTACAGCAGCAAATTCTTTATTTTTAATTTCAAGTACAAGATGGTTTAGAGATAATGAATTAGAAGCCCAAATCCAAAATGAAATTATACCAATATTAAAAAATATTTATCAAAAAAATAATGAAGACATTAATAAAAGATTATCAGATATTTTATATAGATTAGGAGAAAAAGATTTAACAGAACCAATGATATTAAAAAAGTTAAAAGGAGGAGATGAATTTGCATTTAATATTTTTTATTATGAGAAAAAAATAGGTGAAATATTAGTTGAGGGTACTTATATTGGTTCTGATGAAACAAAAAAAGTTGATAAACAAGCTGAAAAAATATTAAAAGAAGCTCTCGGCAAGGAATATCCTGAAAGAATAAGAATTGAATCCGCACATATTTTAATTAAAAAATTCGGAGAAAAAGAAGTCAGTTTTAACACTTTGGTTGATATTATTAACAATAGCAAAGAAAAAGGTTATCGTATTCTTGCCTTAAGTGAATTGAAATATATCGGTGACGAAAGATCAAAAAAAATCATATTGGATTCTCAAAATGATCATGAAATTGGTGAAACTGCAAAAGATATATTAATGTTTCAGTGGGGTAAAAAATGAATAAAAGAATAGTTGCATTAGTTATTCTATTTATTTTTAGTTTATCTGTATCATTATTAGCCTTTGATCGTCAAGCAATATTAAGATATGCAGATCAATTTTCAAATAATGATGAAGATCATCCAATATTTAACGGTGCATTCCATTATTATCCAAATGGAGATTGTACAAATTTTGTATCTCAATGTTTAAGGGCTGGAAATATTGATTATGGTAATGCCCCAATTACTAATGGGTTGGGAGTAACTACAAAAGATACATATGGTATGGTAGTAGATGCAGATGCTTTAGAAACCGAGCTTGAAAACGATCATGGCGTTAGTTATCAATTAAAAACTAATTACGATCAAAATAAGTTTCCTCTCCCATTCTTACCAATTGGTGACCCAATATTTCATGTAAGAGCATTAGTTATTGATACCCATTCAACTATCATAACTGGGATGTATCCAAGTTATTTAAATGGGCAATCAGTTCTTAGTTATAATGCTCATACATCACAACGAAAACATCGTTCATATGAACAATTTTTAGAATATTCATTGCTCGATCCTGATCCCTATAAAGAGCATCTCCCCTTACAATGGCCTGGGCGATATTTAGCCCATTATCATATACCGGTTGGCCCAATAATAAAATATATAAAATTATATCAAACAAATTCTGATGGCTCTGAAAAGATAATTCATAAATATAAATATGATGAAGATTATGAACCTGATTATAACCTTAATGATTATTACAGAAACACATACAACGGTATAACTCCAACATCGTTATTATTAGAAGATAATCCAAATTTCGCAACTTACGGCGAACTTAAATTAAAAATAATCTTTGATACCAACATAAACACAAATAATTTCTCTGTAACAGCAGGACGCACTTATCCTGATTTGAATGATTTCCAATTTACTACAGTTAGCTGGAGTGCAACACACCAATCAAATGACACATGGGAAGGGCAAGCAACCATTCCCTCAAATTTATCTGCTCAAAGCACTGATATTTTCAGGTTAAAAGTTACTGCATATTCAACTGATGGCAATTTAATTGAAGGTGATGGAAATGTATCAACTTCTTTTAAGTATCCCGACACCCTGCACAAATTCA
>CAYWFU010000139.1:0-3805 GCA_964457585.1 uncultured bacterium
ACCAAATCGGATTTTTCTATTTTATTTTTTTCCCCCCGCCAAAAAGATTTTTTATTTGTTTTTAATTTATTTAAAAATTGTCCTAATATGTGAAAAATATTTCTTTCTCTTGCATAAAAAATTATCTACGGTTTAAATGATAATTTTTTATCAAACATGTGTTCCAACTTTCTGCTTTTTTAAATTACTATATTTTTCATTAAGTTCACGAAGGAATGTAGAACGACTTCTAACATATCTTTTGCTTAATTCCTCACGTGCCTTGCGTTGAAATTTTACTGAATCAAATTTCTTTTTCATAGATTATCTCCCGAGGGCTTCTAATCTCTATCATAGGATAGCCCAATTTTAAATTAACTGAATTAAATGCTCTAATCCGATTTAGATTTACAATTTGTTTAAAGTTCCAACTGACCAGAACATCTACTCTTTCCACAGATGCTATTGCAATATGCTGGGCATCAGCTATATGTTTTAATCCAACCACAGATTCATCTATATAATGTCGTGCTAATTCTTCCGCTTCCTCTGAAAGGAAAGTGTTCTCTATGTTTTCTTCTGGAAGAGATTTTAATACTTTCTTTACACTTTGAGGTGCATTCTCAAGCTCTCTAATTGTTAAATCAGATACAACTGCTATTCGCAACCCCTTTTTGAACTCATTAAAAAGTTTAACAGACCATTCAAAAAATTCATCATCTTTGCATCCACCAATAACAGATGTATCAATATAAATCCGTTCTTTCATAATTGTTTTATCCCAATTTATAATTTACAAAAACAAGTTTATATTTTTTATTTTAACCTAAATTTATCATTTATGTAAATATATAAATTTATAATAATTCTATTTATGATATTTTAATATTCTTAATTGTTATTGGAAAAATAACTAAATAATGTAAATGATTTTATTTCATTCAGCCCTAACAATAATTATATGCCCATCAAAAGGTCCATCTTTTAAATAAGACTTATGCAGAGGATCAGGACCTGCATGGATAACTAGATCATTTTCATCCAATATGCTATTTTTGTTGAAATCGGAATAAAGAGCACCAATATGTTGATATTGTTTTCCACCAAAATATTTAACGGCAATAATATCACCAGGATAGATATCTTTATTCCATTTAAGAATAATATTTGGATTTCCTCTATCTATATTAAACTCACTAACTTTGCTAAAAGTATTAATTACCATGCCAACATTATAGTTTTTATTTATATCTTTATTTTTCCATTTACCATATGCTGATATCAAAACATCTGCACAGTCAGCCCCAATATAATTATTACTTTGATAAACTGTAGATCCGAATAATCCGGGAACATTTAAAAAAGAAGTTAAATAACCCAAATATCCTTCTTCTTCCCTGATTGATATACGAAATACTTCAGGAGAAATTCCATTTTCATCTGAATCTTCAATTCCAGCGGATTTATATTCTTTACCATTTTTGTTAACTACAACTTGAAACCAAAAACTACCAACATCTTTGTGATAATAAGATGCTGTAATATTTTTATCTTCAATTTTATTTTCAAATGGATTTATTTCCCACTGGTTGCTAAATTGAGTTAATTCTAATTTGTTATATTTAATTTTTGCTAATCCGATCCATTCATATGGATTCTTTTCCCAAGGTCTGTTTGCATTTTTATAATTTTCAGATATGTCCGGAATAATTTGATACCATTTAATTATTCCACCTTCGATTTTATCAACTTTTAATTGAATTTTATCACCTTTTAAAGGATAAACTTGATTAGTTTTTAGCCACTCATCGCTATTTATAGATGATTGAATTTTAATTATTGCAAAACAATTGATTAATAATATTTGGGGAAATATTAAAAATAATAATATGTTTAAAAATATTTTCATAGTTAAGCCTTATAATAAAATTATCTATTACAAATATAATTTTCTGTAAAGACATATTTTTTTCTGTTTGTTTTTAATTTCATTATATAAGAATTTTAGTTGATTTGCCTTATTTTTAATAAAAAATAATAAAAATTCTGTCTTTCTCTGTTTATACCCGTTACATTATGTCAAAAATTATACCATTAAAAAACAAAATGTCATACTTTTAAAATAATTTTACTCTCTTAATGTTATGTCATATTTAATATTTTCCCATCTTATTTCTTTGATTGATGAGGGATAAGAAAAAAATATTTCTAAAAATTAATAGATTTAATCTGCACAAGTATAAGTAAAAATTAACGAAAACTTTTTTAACTTGTTACTTGAGTTTGGCAAATTTAAAATGCAATTTTAAGATTATAATAAAACCATAAATGAATCATGAGAGAAAGAATTGTGAAAATGAAAAATCTTTTATCTAAAACTTTTTATGTTTTCCATTATCAGACAAAACAATAATGTTGTAAGCTATCGTCAGAAGTGTCCAGTGTTTTTGAACACTATGGCGAGAGCGAATAAATATTTCTTTGAAACCAAACTGATATAAAAATCGTGTTAGACCTATACTTACAAAATGTGTCCATGAGTACTATCAAAGGTTGTGTAATGTATTTTTTCGCTTCATCGATAATCTCAGCGACAAGTTGTACTTTGCTCTTGAAATTATCAGGACTGCTTTTTTAAAAAATAACCTTTTACAGCCCACACAAATTATTGAGAGCTTGTTCTGATTATTGCCATTACAGCACATAAATCTTTAGCAAACCTTCAGCTATGTGATGAATACCTATCCCCCTCTATTTTTTTGCTATCCATGGAACATGGAGTATCATCGAGAACCAGAAGAACTTCTTTATTTTTATCGATTCTGCAATCGATTCTTGATTTATTTTTTCAAGTTCCGTTGTTTTCTTAACCGAATTTTTTATAAAATGGGGCAACCCGTCTGGTTTATCATTAAAACATTCACGGGCT
Organism: uncultured bacterium; assembly: GCA_964457585.1. Classification (GTDB taxonomy): domain Bacteria; phylum JACRDZ01; class JACRDZ01; order JACRDZ01; family JACRDZ01; genus CAYWFU01. The sequence goes on from CAYWFU010000139.1 coordinate 2,909, forward strand.
ATTTCACTAATAGATCGAAACTTAATAATCCAGATAAGCCCTATAATATAAATCAAAAAGTGCTTTCGCTACGGTTTAGTCAAAACATTTAAGCACTGTATACCTGCCGATGCTTTTTCTAAAACTTTGTTCCACATAGCTTCCATGTCTTCCTTTATATTGGTTTATAAAGGATAAATTTATAGCATATGAATTTTAAATTAGTTGACCTTAAAATACATTTCATATGTTCTGGTTTTAAATATCATTTTTTCTTCTTCATTCTCACCCAACTTTATATGAAGAAGAAAAAAAGTCATTGAATAACAGGACAAGAAAGCGAATTATCTCAAAAATCATGACATTTTATTTATAATGGCATGGTTTTTGATAAACGAAGCAAGAATTAAAATATTAAATTGGTATGTGTAATTTTTTATCATTTTTTAGGATATAAAAATTTGTTATATAAGAAATAAATATCGATATTTATAACTTACATTCCCGAATATTTTATTTAATATTTTATAAAATAATTGGATTATAAATTATAATTCGAAAATATATTTAAGGTTAATAAAATATTATTTTTTGGGAAAAAAATAATAAATTTTTAAAATCATTATAATAAATTTTATTTGAATTCTAATTAAATAAAATTGTTTTAATTTTTGAAATATTTTTTTGCGGAGAAAAATAAAATCTAACCGATTTGCTTTTAAAAATAAGCGGAATTAACAGCAAAAAAGCACAGAAGGAACTTATTCTGTGCTAACTGCTGATAATGAAGAGTTGAAAACATAAATTCAAATAATTGCCCTCACAAATTTCATCTTGTTCGGACTATAAATAAAAAACAAATAAAAAATCTTTTTGGCGGGAAAAAGGGGAAAAATAAAATAGAAAAATCCGATTATG
>CAYWFU010000140.1:0-3788 GCA_964457585.1 uncultured bacterium
CAACTTTACTGTGAGTTTCGACTTATGAATCTAACGCAGACAAAGGGGGAAAAGGAGAATAAAAATGAATACCTGATAAAAAGCTGTTTTTGAATTCTATTATAGTTTAATTATTTGAATTCCTTTTTTTTGATAACGTTCAAAATGAGAATCAGTAGTATATATTTTTTCAACATTTTCTAAAACAAATCCTGCAATAATTAATGAATCTATAGCAGGTATTCCGGTTCCATGAGAAATATTTGCTCCAAGTGATAAAATTTTGGCATTGTCTAACCATGCAATATTACAGACAAGTGGAATCCCATTTAATATATCATCTATGAAGTCTTTATTTATTTTCCCTTTTAATGATAATTTTTGAAGTTCAAAAAGCGTAAGAGAAGAAACAACAGCTAATTTATTTTTGTCTTCTATTTCTTTCCAAACTTTTACAGATATCTCATTCCCTTTGAATAATTTTACAAAAAATCCTGTATCAAAACCGACTATCACAATCTATTCTTTCCTTTTCTATTTCTTCTTCTGCATCGTCAGAAACAATATTTTTATTAATTAAGTCCAAAAACATATTTATTTTTTCTTTCTTGTGTTTTTCTTTTAGATAAAAATTTACTGCTTTTGCAACTAAAGATGAAGCTGATGTCTTTTCATTCTGAGATATTGTTTTTATATCTTTTTCAAGACTCTCTGGTAAATGCACTGTAATTCTCATTTAATTCCCTGTCTATTAAGTTTTTAATAACATAATATAATAACATAAATTATATCTGATATAATATACTATATTAAAAATATAGTATTATAAAAGGCAAAAAAGCCGATCTTTTGAATCGACTTTTTCCGTATAATCTTTATCACTAATAAGATTATACCACAAGGTAAAAGAAAAATTCAAGTGGTTGGTATGATTTGCCCAGTAAAAAAATAGAAAGGGTATTATCATGTACAACTACAATGGTATAATTTTGAATTTTGCTTATGAAGCAGGGGTTGAAGTAAAAGAACGTGGAGACTGGTTAGATTTTTCAAAATGCCCTAACTGTGAGGCTGAAAATTTTCAATGTGGATTTAATAGAACCACAGGAGCATTTAACTGTTTCCATTGCGGAGCCGGACATATAAAGGATTTTAAAGAGTTACCCAAAGAATCAACTGTATTTGTTAATTATGAATATAAACTAAATGGGCAATTAATAGCAGTTAAACACCGCTATTACAAACCGGATGGTTCTAAAGGTCAGTTTATGGATACTGAATATGAAACCTCCCCCAAGATTTTTTATAACCATGATATTTTAAAAGACACCAAAGAAGTTTATCTGGTAGAAGGTGAAAAAGATGTTGATACTTTAACAAAATACGGTTTCCTTGCAATAACAAAACCTTTTGGAGCTAAACAAAAATGGGCGAACTGGATGACAGAAGCTTTACAGCATATTGATAAAATTATTGGCTGTTATGATAATGACGAGGCAGGCAAAGAAGGAACTTTAATTGCTGTCAGAGAATTAAAAGACAAATTTGTAACTATTCATTGGAAAGACGGAACACCTAATAAATATGATGTTACGGATCTGATTAATGAAAAAGGAATAGAGGCATTTAATGAATTAGTAAAAAAGGCAGTTCCTATTAAATTACCGGGAATCATGGAAGTAATAGAAGATGTTTTTTACTGGCAACCGGAGCAGGATATTAAATATGTCATATCCAACCTTCAGGAAAAACCTGACGGGATAACCGCTCAGGTTTCCATATTAAGAAATGAACTTGATACATGGCGTTTAGTAATAAGGGATAAAATAAAGTTTTGGTCTTTGCAAAGCATCCAGAGACTTTCTAAAATAGTTGAAATTTCAGAACAGGTAATAAACAATCATTTGATAGAGTTTGAGAAAGAATATACAAAATACAAAAAAACTGTTTTGGCAGAGATTGAAAATAAGGAACGTCAAAAAGTCTATGAAATGACACCTGAAGAAGAAGAGCAGGCAACAGAGTTTTTAAAGAATCCACGTTTATTTTACAGGATTATTGAAGACATTAATTCTATTGGTTATGTTGGCGAGGTAACAAATAAAATATTGCTTTATCTTATTGCTATTAGCCGTAAAATGGAAACACCATTAGGAACAGTGGTTAAAGGTCCGTCAGCCGGGGGCAAGTCAGAGGGAGTAAATGCAGTTAAAACTTTATGCCCCCCGGAAGATGTAAAACCTTTTTCCCGCTTAACAGCTCAAGCCTTGTATCATTTACCTAAAGATGCCTTAAAGCATAAATGGATTATTATTTATGAAACAGAAGGAGCAGATGACGCCAGTTATTCTATACGTACTCTTTTATCAGAAAAGGAATTAATATTAGGAACCCCTGTTAAGAATGAAAGAACAGGAGAATTTATAACTAAAGAAAGACAAGTCGAAGGACCAATAGCATACACAGAAACAACAACCCGCCCCGTAATCCATAATGAGAACGCAACGAGGTTATTTGATTTATATATTGATGATTCTGAGGCACAGACACAAAAGATTCAAGAATTACAAAGAAGATTAGCAACTATTAACGGAATAGCAGAAAAAGAAAAATATAAACAGGAAATTATTAAAACTCATAGAAATGCACAACGCTTATTAGACCCTGTAATTGTAAACATTCCTTATGCCGAACATTTAACCTTTCCTGTTAAATGGATAAGAACAAGAAGGGATAATGAAAGATTCTTAAACTTAATCCGTGTAATAGCGTTTCTCTATCAGAAACAAAGAGAACGATTTACGCATGAGTCCGGTTTTATTTACATAAACGCAACAATAGACGATTATATCTTTGCCTATAAATTAGCAAAACAAATCTTCGCCCAGACATTAGATGAAGTTGGGCTTAAAGGAAGAGAGGTAATATCAAAGCTAAAAAGATATATGGAAGAGAAAGGGTTAAACAAATTTACAAGGCGGGATGTCCGTAAAATCACTAATTGGAGTAAAACGTATGTTGATAATATTGTTTCTCATTTAGAAGCTCTTGGATCTATAGACGTTACCCAACAACAAGGCAGACAAAATATTTACAAACTTGTTGAAGAAGAAACTGAAGTTGATATTAAAGGTTTGATTACTCCGGAAGAGTTAAAAAGGAAATATTTTTAAAAATATCTCTTCTATCTTTTTTAGTGGCGATGTGGGCATAGGTCTATAACTGGCACTATAACTATTATTGAATGATGCCCACTGGAAAGTGGCGATGTGGGCATACTAATTAACGGTTAACCAACAGTTAAGCATTAATCATAATTTGAAACCGAATTGTTATCTATTATAGATGGTAAAAAAGAGGGTATGCCCACTAATGCCCACTATGGTAGTGGGCATTAGTCAAACCAGCATTATTACATAATTACAATGGTATGCCCACATGCCCACAAAAAAAGGTAATACGAATTTTTTTTGGAGTTTTATAATTTTTCAATTTGGGGTCTTTTGCACAACCCCGGTCATGGAGATTGTCGTGGGCGTTGACTTATCTAAGAAGGGGGGGGAAAGGGGAAGGGGAAGAAGGGACGTTTTGTTGACTGATGAAATGCCAGGCTGAGGAGGTGCAGCCAGAGGTGGCGGGCAAAGGTGGTGTGTTGGGCTAAAGCCCGTAGCGCAGATGGCTGGTTTTACTTGTAACTAATTGATACTACCTAGTGCCCGCCAGTCAAGACCTGCTACCTCCTCAGCCTATCTATCAACTTTACTGTGAGTTTCGACTTATGAATCTAACGCAGACAAAGGGGGAAAAGG
>CAYWFU010000141.1:0-3665 GCA_964457585.1 uncultured bacterium
TTCTCAGCAAATTCTTTTGCGGCAACTTTTAATATTTCATTCTTACTCATTTTTCACCATATTTATAAAATTGTTTTTGTATACATTTTAAGAATGTTAAATATTTATTATCTCTATATTAATTTTACAAAATGTGTTGAATATGCTTCTTCGATATTAGGATTACCATATTTGCTAAAACGCAAATTCACCTTAATGCCTTTTCCCCAGGAATTATATTCTGTCTTGCTTCTTCGAAGACCTCCGTTTCTTGAGTTCTTATGAAAAGCCCTTAATAAAAAATTAATCTTATTGAGATTTAAATTAATAGCTTTTTCTAAATAAGGAATTTTCTGAAATCTCCATTTTTCATAATTCTCTTCAGATAGCTTTTCCATTTTTATTAGAACATCAATAAAACTAATATATCCTTTTTCTCGAAGAAGCTCGGAGGTTAGAGAATTCATTTGTTTTATAAGCTCGTTTCTATTTAAACTCATATTAACCAATTCAATTTATTTGGATTTCTTTATTATATTTATAATCTTATATTTCCATTTTTATGCGATGCTGGGATTAATATTAATAGAAATAACCTATATTTATCGTAAATAAATGTCAAGAAAAAAGGTTTAATAAAAAATAAATTTAAATAATCAAACAAATAAAATCATTTTTTGTGGGTGAAAGAAAAATAAATAAAAATAAAAAAACCGATTTTCTGTGTCGTGAGACACAGTCAAGGCAAAGGCAAGCAAAAGTACCAAATAATCTTTTAGGATGAAATTGTAAAAGATTTTGCTGGTGCTGTAGCCTCTAACTAAAATATAAAATCAAATAATCCTGCCCAAACATCATTACATCATGTTCGGATATTAAAATAAATATTTCAAAAATAATTAAAATTTTTTTTTGGTGAAAAACATAATGAAGAACCCTGTGGCAGAGCCACAGGGTATCTTCTGTCTCTGATAGGAATTATTTATTTTTGTGCCAATTCATTCCTGCCTTAAAAAGGCAGGGGATTCTTGGCGCTTCCAGATAAATAAAAAATCCAACCAATTTACTTTTTCTTTTAACACAACTTCGTTGTAGTATGAAGATAGAAGAAATGATTGAAGCAGACACATTAAGGACGTGCGGAAGACAGCATATTTTTTGCTGGCTGAAGCCGTCCGTCTGTGACTGCTGGGGCTGGAATGGGAATTAGGCTGGCATAACCTTTGCGCTTTTATGTTGCAAAGGTTGTGCAAGCCGTCTCCGTTCCATAGTAAGCCGACGTTGTTCGGGGTCTTAAACTTCAATAAAATATTTTAAAACAAATAAAAATCTTTTGGCGGAGAAAAAAAAATAAAAAACAGACAAACAAATATTTTAAAAATTATTTCTTGACAATTGATATATTCTGGGCATATTATTTAGACATATTTACATTCTCCGCAGTAACACTTAAGATTAGTTTTTAAAATGTGTGGTTTAATCTTTATTTTGATTAGTATTGAGAAATTTTATTTTTTCTAAAATGTGGAGTAGCACACATGTGGAATAACAACAATCTTAAATTAAAACCTGTTTCAAATTTTAGTCTTCCCATTTTCAAAATCAATCATAAATTTTACTGTGGTTTATTGTTGTTTTTATTTTTATTGATTTTAAAAACTCCTGCCTATGCGGAAGTTGATATTAATAAAGTAAATAATTATATAATTGCTGTTGAGGCAGTTTTAAATAAATATCCGGATTTAATTCAAAAAGGTGAAAACAGTCCTGAAGGTCAAGAATTAATGAATATTATTGATACATATAAATTAAATGATGATGAAGTTTTAGAAGTGTTAAATGTACTTACAAAAGAATATGATGTATTTAAAATAGGGAATATGTGGTTAGGGGGAAATAGAGAAATTCCTCGCAACAAAGATATTGCTATGAAGTTTACAATTTTTTTAATTACTGTTGGAAATTATCAAGAACGGAGATGGGAAAATTTATCAGCAGAAGAAATTTTAATGAATAAAATTCTTCCTTTGCTCTCAAAATCTAAAAATTCTGCTGTAATAAGATATTACTTGATTGAAAGCGATGGTTTATTTGTAAAAATCCATAATAGAAAGTTACCAATGTCTGATGAAAACAGAGCAAAATTTTGTGACAAATATATTGAGATGTTTAAGGATGAAAATAATTCAATAGAAATAAGAGAAAGAACAGCAGAAGCATGGACTATGGCTGAAGGAAGAGAAAAGGAAACAATTGAAAGTATAGAATATCTTCTTACTAAAGAAGATTTATTTGAAAAAACTGCAAATTCTTTTTGGTTTATACCTTTAAAAGATAGCAAAAAATTTTTAAGAAAATCGGCATTAAATAATAATAATTCAAAGCATGAAGAAACTATAATTGCTGATAAAATGTTAAATATTTTAGAAAACAGTGATTCATACTCACCTAAAATTTTAAATGGTGCAATAGATTATTTTACAAGAGCCGCTTCAAGTCTTGATGAAAATTCAAAGAAAAGAGTAATAGGAATTTTAGAAAAAAAACTAGAGAAAGAAACAAATCCAGATTTAAAAGGAAAATATGGTTATATTATCAATAAAAGTAAAAAAGTAGAATAAAAACTACAAAGGAAATAGCAATGCTATCCAAAGGTAAATATTTAACAATATTATTGGTTTTTCTATTTGTTATATCTATATCGATTTATGGTGAAACCTCTAATAATATGGAAAAAGGCGATTTGGTTTACAGACAGCTTGATTTAGGCTTGTTGGGGTGGGTGGATTATCATACAGCAATATATATGGGATATAGAAGCGGTAATCCAAAAGATGATAAAAATCAACTTATAACAGAACAGATGGATAAAGGGACAGTCACAAAAGGTATACAAATAGATACAACTTTATACAGTTTAAAACAGATAGATGATTATATTGGCGCAACAACTTCTAAAAATGGACTTACAACTAACCAAAGAAATGGAATAATAAATTTAGCAAGAAATGATACCAGTTTTAGCAAACCTTATGTGGAGGATTATAAAAAATATATAGTTCAGTGGAATGATCGAAATAATGATAGTACATTGCAAAAAGAAGAAATAAGAAATTTACGTTGTGATGGTTTAACTGAAGTTATATATGCTTTAAATGGCATACAGATACAGGGCGATATTATAAAAAATACTGTTTGGTATGAAGAAACTGAAATGAGTATTATTGGACGTATTACTAAAAGAAGACCAAAGACACAGTTTGAAGCAATGAGCACAGCAATTGGCAACGCTCCAACTATAACTGTTACAGATTCATTAGGTAATGAAATAAAATCTCTTTATGGTGTTACATTCGATAAAAAAATTACTGTCAAAGTTGATGATGGAGTTAATGGTTCAGGTGTTTGTCATTTTGAAGTTTATCAGGGAGTAGATGTTACTGGGACACCGCTCACATCATTTTGGGATAATACTTACTACAATGAACAAACGCATACATATATTTTAAATGGTCTCCCCGAAGGTCAGATTTGTATCAGAGCCTTCGACCAAGCAGGCAACGACACCCTGCACAAGTTCACAATAACTATACCAAACAACTATTCTGATTTAGCAACAACCAAAAAAGTTCCCTGGTCTGGATACTGGTGGCCAACATCTGAAAAAAATATCTCTGGAAATGACA
>CAYWFU010000142.1:0-3597 GCA_964457585.1 uncultured bacterium
TAAATATATTATTAAATTGAGCATTGACAATTGAGCATTGAGCATTGAGCATTAACCCATCCTTTTGCCTATTGTTTTTATGCTGCTATTAATAATTTTACATAATTTATTACATTCTTTCATAGTATACATCTATGGAATTATTTTAGCCCTTAATGCTCAATTGTCAATGCTCAATGCTCAATCGTCAATTTAGTGTCAATGCCATTGATCCGTTGGTCACTGAAGAACATCAAGCAATTCTTTTCCGATATGTTCCTTATTAGACAAAAGCATATCAATATCATACTTACCTAAGACATCCCTTAGTTTAGATTGAGCAAGAAGAGTTGATGCGAGATTAAAATTTTCAACTGTAATTATTGATTTAGCCGCATCAAATATTTTATAATAAACAACTGCATCGATTTTAATAGGAACTGAATCCTTAGTACAGCTCCACAGAATTAAGTCTACAAAAACTAGATCCCCGATAAAACATGTCGGGGATGACATGCAGGAGGTTTGTCATTCCCGCAATCTTTTAGCGGGAATCCAGATTTTATTTTTAATTTATCCTTAAACCTTCTTTTTGTATACTTAATTCTGTGGAGCTGTACTTAGACATAACTTCCTGGGGGACAACATCCATTGTTCTCACACGCATATCAACTAATCTTACGTTTTCCATAAATGGGATTATGATATTTAATCCAGGATAAATTTCTCTTGCAAATTTTCCCAAACGAAAAACTATCCCTTTTTGCCACTGATCGACTATCCTTATCCCTATTATAATAATTATAATTGCTACAATTATTAAAAAAATAACTAAATTCGATAGCATAATTGTGTCTCCTTTCATTTTGTAATTCAAAGAATATTAACTATTCTAAATTATTTATTAAATTTGTCTATTGAAATTTTATTTTGGGAAATATAAGGGGGTGCAGCTAGTGCATTACTCTCACTCTTTAAGAATCTTTAAGAAGTTTTGTAATTAATATTGACAATTAATCTAAACAATATAGATATTTTTAGATGAATTGACCTATGGTAGATTTCTTTGCTTGACACACACAAAAATCGTGGTAAAATTTTATAATCATTGATTCCCATGATTAGTAGAACTTATCCGCAGTAAGTATAATAAACCATTATTGGGATATGATTACGCATATATTTTATTTTAATTGTTTTTCTGATGAAGCTTAAAACGAACCTACCTTTGGAGGAAGGTCGTGTATATATCGATTTCAGGGAGATATGTAAAAAGTGTCTAAAAATAATCCTGCTATAAGTGTAATAATACCAGTTTATAATGGTGAAAAAACTATTGCAGAGTGTATCTCAGCTGTATTTAATTCAACATTTAACGATTTTGAAATTATTGTTGTTAATGATGGCAGTACAGATAATACATTGGATATTCTGCGCAGATTCCCAATACGAATTTATTCTCAAGATAATCAGGGACCGGCATCCGCTCGAAATTTAGGAGCAGATAAGGCAAAAAGTGATATTCTTTTTTTTCTTGATGCAGATGTGATTCTAGAGCCCTCTTCTCTTTTAATTGCAATTGAGGCTTTTAAAGATCCCCAAGTAAACATTGTAAATGGGATTTATCATAAAACTCCAGCAAATCCTTCTTTTATTACAGAATATAAAGCGCTGTTTGAATATTATTGTTTCACGGTTGAAGAGAAGTCTGATGAATATAAAGTTTTTCTCGGCAGATGTGCTGGCATAAGAAAATCAGCTTTTGAAAAAGTAAATGGGTATGATACAAAATATACTTTCGCAAGCGTAGAACAAGAGGAACTCGGTTTCAGACTCTCAAAATTTTTCAATTTAAAACTAGAACCTGGAATTCAAGGCAAGCATTATTTCCCTTACTGGGGAAAATTGATAAAAATGTACTTTCTCCGTACAGCCGACTGGATTGAGCTTTTTTATCAAAAAAAAGAATTTGACACAGCCATTACAACAAAATGCATGTGCATAAGTAATTTAAACGGTGCTATTTATGTTGGCAGTCTATTCTTGACCTTATATTATCCTCCGTTTATCTTTATTTCGAAAATTTTTTTAGCTGTATTTTTTTATGGTTATTATAAAATGTTATTTTTTATGTATAAAGAGAAAGGATATATCTTTTGCATAAAAGCTTTGGGAACAGCACTGGCTTTATCCTGTATAATTTCACTTGCGGCTTTTCATGGCAGTATAATTTATTTAAAGGGAAATTATGGCAAACGAAAGAGCATTACTTGAAAAATTAGTTTATTTTAATTATCCTGCCTACTTGATATTTCATGTAACAAATCGTTGTAATTCAAATTGTATATATTGTTTTAACTGGAAAAAACTAAATTCAATTGATAAAAATAATGAATTGAATTTAAAAGAAATTGAATTAATTGCAAAAGAACTTCCCCATTTAATGCAATTGACATTTAGCGGTGGAGAACCAACACAGAGAGATGATTTGCCAGAAATCTGCTATCTTTTTTGCAAACACAGTAAAGTTAATCTCATTACTCTTCCCACTAACGGACTTAATCCTGACAGACTTTTTGAAATAGTAAAAACGATACGTAAAAAAACTCCTGATACTTATCTTAGAGTTGTTTTAACATTAAATGGTATGGAAAATTTGCATGATAAATTATCCGGGATTAAAGGATCTTTTCAAAAAAATATTGAGTCGTTTAATAAAATAGAATCAATAAGAAATATAGATAAATTTATTAATATTGATATTGTAACTCTTCTTTTAAAAGAGAACGAACCGGAGATCGAGGCTGTTACTGATTTCATAAGAAAAAATTTGAAAGTAAATTCACATCTTCTAATTCTTGTAAGAGGGAATATAAAAAATCCGCAAAATAAACTGGTTGATCCAGAGGTGTATTATTCTTATGCAAAAAAAATAACAAAAACGGTTAATCGTAATAAACAAAAACCTTTTTCCAGAATTTCAGAAGTTATTACTGAAATGAGTGTAGATAAGATATTTGATATCATTGTTAATAATCAAGCGGTGCTGCCATGTCTTGCAGGTAAAAAGCTTCTAGTAATAGATCCTGACGGGAATTTGAGACCATGTGAATATCTTGATAAGTCATTTGGTTCTTTAAGAAATAATAATTTTCATATTAATAAACTTTTAAAAAATAATAATGGAAAAGAGATTTGTGATTATATTAAAAAGTCCGGATGTTTCTGTACTTGGGAATGCAGTATGCAGGCGAATATAATTTATAATCCATTTGTCTGGCCTGAAATAGCAATGCGTTTTTTTGGCCAGGGGAAAACTTGGGGACGGAGTTAACTTATTAACTTAATATTAATTTCTTTTATCAATTCTTCACCTTGATTTATTAATTTTGATACAGCAGGTCTGGATATATTTAAATATCTTGCTAATTCTCCACCATTTATTCTCAACTCATTATATCCCAAATAACATATTATCGCTTTGGCTTTTGCAATATTATTTTCTCTGCCTTTTTTTCTTAATTCCTTTTTTTCTATTTTTATTTCATCGCATACTTTTTGGATTATCTTTTCTAAAGTCCAGCCTTCTATTTTAATTTTATCTTTCTTTTTTATTTC
>CAYWFU010000143.1:0-3552 GCA_964457585.1 uncultured bacterium
AAAGCGAACCCTAAAAAGTAAATTTTTTATTTTTAAAAACGCTTAAACAAGCCTCAACTACATTCGGATCAAAAAGTATACCTTTTCTATCCGAAATTTTCTTTAAAGCTATATCAATATTATAAGCAGACCTATAAGGTCTGTGCGATGTCATGGCTGCTACAACATCCGCTACTGCCAATATTCTTGCTTCAATTAAAATATTCTCCCCTGTCAAACCCTGGGGATATCCTGATCCATTAATTCGTTCTTGATGCTCGAGCACAATTTGTGCAATTGGCCATGGGAATTCAATATTCTTTAAAATATTATAACCAACTTGAGGATGGGGTTTAACCATATTGTATTCTATGTCTGTTAATCTTGCAGGTTTGCTTAGTATTTCTGCAGGGACAGCAATTTTACCTATATCATGAATAGTACCGGCCATTTGTATTGCATCAATTTTATTTTTTGGAAGACCCATTTCTTTTGCTATTGCAACAGCAAGATCTGTGGCACGCCGTTGATGTCCGGCAGTATAAGGATCTCTGGTTTCTAAAGTTAACGCCATAGCATTTATTATTTCAATTACTATTTTTTCTAATTTTTCAAAACTGATTCGAAGTTCTTCCTGCGCGTGTTTTCGTTCAGAAATCTCATTAATTAATGAGTCTCTTGATTTTTTTATATTTTCAGTCATGTCATTAAATGATATTGCAAGAATTCCAATTTCATCCATATCTTTAATTTTTATTCTGTAATTAAAATCCCCGGAGGAAATTTTTTCTGTTCCTTTTACTAATTCAGCAATTGGACTAGTTATAGTTCTTACTAAGATTAAAGCAATTATTAAAAGCAAAAACAAAATAATGGATGCAATTAATATTCCGGTATTTCTGCTTTTTACTATTTTTTCATGTAAATCAGCTAAAGAATATTCCAATTTTACAACACCTACAATGTTTGAATTTGTTTCCTCTTCAAGGAAATTAACACTTACGGTTTTTACTATAGGTACACCTATTTCTAATTTAGCAATTTCACCATTTTTATATTTTTTTTGCACTAATTGTTTACCTGATAAAAAAACTTCTTTCAAATTATCTATATTATAATTTTCCCCCTTTTTTTTCTTGTCTTTATTAGCCAATATCTTACCTGTTTTATCGATTATAAATACATCAATAACATTATCCTGAAGATGAGTAGATTTAATTAATCTTTCCAGTATTGTTTCATCTTCAATCACAACTCCATATTCACTATTATCCGCAAGATTTTTTGCAATAGTCATTGCTATTTTTTCTGATTGAATCAGCATGTATTCGTTGTGTTTTGAAAGGAAATACCATGATAAAAAAACAACAGAAATAATAACCAAAATAGTGATTAAAACAGTGATTTTAATTGGTAATTTTACATTTTTCAATTTTTGAATAATTGTTAGCATGATTTTATTTTATAACCTTTTTCTTTAAATATTTTTATACAGACATCAGTTATTAGTGAATCATAAAGAATACCTTTATTCATTTCAATTTCTGCTAAAGCCTTATCTAATCCTAAGGACGGTCTGTATGGTCTGTCTGAAGATATTGCTTCAACAACATCCGCAACTGCAATAATTTTTGCTTCGATAAGAATTTTTTCTCCTGTTAAACCCTGAGGATATCCTGAACCATTTATTCGTTCATGATGCTGATAGATAATTTGCGCAATTGGCCATGGAAATTCTATATCTTTTAATATATTGTAACCTACTTGCGGATGGGTTTTAATCATATCAAATTCAGCTGATGTTAATTTACCCTGTTTGCTGAGAATTTCTGTTGGTATATAAATCTTACCAATGTCATGAATAAGCCCAGCCATCTTAATTCCTTCAATATTTTCCTCATCTAATTTCATCTCTTTTGCAATATTGCATGCGATATCAGTTACACGCTGTTGATGTCCACTTATATATAGATCTCTTGATTCAATTGTTAAAGAAATCGCACTGATAATTGCTCTTATAAATTTTTGTGTTTTTTCAAGACTACACTTGAGCTGTTCTTCTTTTTCTTTTAATAAAATATTTAGTTCTGTATTATCATTTCCCATATTTACCTTTTAATTTTAAATTATTTAAAATTAAATTTTCAATTTTATTAAATATTTCTTCCAGTTCATCTTTTTTAATTGAAACCATGTCTGAGTATGGTGTTTTTGGTTTAAATAGTTTATATCCTTTGCGAAAAAGGGATTTTATTTCTTCGTCATCATCTGATTTAATAAATTGGGAAAGATTTACATAAATAATAGCTGCTGCTTTTACAAAACTAATTGCTTTTTTAGGCGATGAATATAATTCAATACTATTATCAAAATTAAGTTTAATATCATAATAAACAAGTGTTTTTAATTCAATTTCAATCTGGTTTCTATTTTTATCTTTTAAGGCAGGTTCAATATTTTTTATAAAATCAATACTATATTTTTTGTTTATTTCATCAATGATATTTTTAATATATTCCAAAGATTTATAAATTTTATCATACTCTTCATTTTTATTATAAATGAAAATTCTCTCATACAATTCTGCAGATGGGATATCATTTTTTTTTATCTCATTATCTGCAAAAAGGTTTAATGGATATAAAAGCATTAAAAGAAGAATAAAGGGTCTTATTTTAAAAAGCATATGTTGCTCCAATTTTTAGAGCATCATTTGAAAGTTCAGGAGGATTTTTCTCTTTAATAACATTATACTCAAACTTAAAGATAATAGTTTCTGATAAACATATTCTTATTCCTAGAAGAGTTGAATAAAAATCTTTATTATCCTTAACTTTATCATTTGGATCAAAATCTGAATACCTTATAACAGGTTGAAGGCAATAAATTATTTTTTCAAATGGAATGCTATACATCATTTCTGTGTAAAATCCTTTTTTATTAAATTTTCCTGTTTCATCTTCAGTTTGAGCTGTTATGTATTCTCCGCGAAAATTTAATTGTTTATGAGTAAATTCAATATGTCCGCCAGTAAAATTTAAATCATAAATCTGGCTTGAATCATATTTTTGATTAGCATAAGATAATCCAAAATTGAGTTGTTTGATATCAAATGAAATCCTTCCACCTAATAGTTTGTTAGAATTATTATCTATAGTTTGAATATCATCTTTTGATAAACCTTTAAGTCCATTTGTAATAGCAACATCATAATTAATACCAACTTTTTCGCTTTGTATATTTCCTGCGAAAGCAATTCCTGTTTCATTCCATCTGTCAGGAATAATATCAGTAAGCACTTCCGGAAGATGATTAGTCCAGCGAAGTGAACAATAATAAATCTTATCCTGCAATCCAAAAGGCATAAGAAATTTACCTGTTTTTAAAGTTAGCAAATTATTAAATTCCCATGTTCCAAATGCTTGAATAAAGGCAGGATTGTGATCTTCATGTTGAGTCATTTCTAAAATTACTTTAGCGTTTTGTGAGGGATTAGATTCAAATCTTAAAAACACATGCTCGAATTCAAATATAGGAATTCCTTTTTCATCAGCATCTTTTTGAGCATCTTCA
>CAYWFU010000144.1:0-3444 GCA_964457585.1 uncultured bacterium
TGTAAACATCTGAAATATCTCGCGGATGCACCAAAAACGCAAACCCGCCCTTTTTACGCATTCGGGGCAGATATCTCACAACCAAATCCCGAAAGGCGTGAAGAACTAAAATTATTGTTTTCATTGGTTTTTATTATATCATAAAAAAGAAAAACGTGGTACAATATAAAAGATGAAATTTAATATAAAATATACAAAACTTGCTTATCATTTTTTTTATCTCAGAAATATGTCTATGGGTTGGCCCTTTTGCCATCAAGAATATAATAATACATGGTTAAAAATAACCGGCAACTTAACTCCATTAGAAAAAAAACAATTAAAGAATTTAAAATTTTTTTTCAAAAGAATTATAAAAATTACTGGAAAATATTAGACTTTATTTTTAATAAAAACAAACTTCCGGATAATAAAAAAATTAAAAGGATTTTTAAATTAACAGAAAAAAGATTTGAAAAAATATGGATTAGTATTAAAAAAGATTTACCACTTGCAAAAATTAATCTAAAAAAACTCATCAACAAAAATTCTAAAAATACACAGAAAATAATTGAAAAAATAAAAATCTTTTATAACACAAACACTATTATTAAAAATACTAAAGTTTATATAATCTTATTGCCAAAAACAGTAGAAAGCGGTGGTGGGAAATTTATTCCAAAAAACAATGTAGTTCTTGAAGGGAATATAAATAGATTTACTCAAATAATAATGCTCGAGATTTTAATTCATGAAATGATTCATTTATATTTTGAAGATTATTTAAAACAAACTTTATATCCAAAATTTTCAAAACAGATTGATTATTATAAATTAAAAGAAATTATTTCTTCCTCTCTCATTCCCAAAGGGTATCTTTCGCATCATTTTTTAAAAGAAAAATTAAATAGTTACACAAAAAATTTTTCCTTAATTAAACTCGCGGAAAAATATATAAAATTAACCAAACCAATAGATAATTCTTTTATTAAAGAATGTATAAAAAATAGCCTAACACCGAAATGCTAGGCTATGTAATTTTACTTCTTACATAACTAAAAAACTTTTTTCTTAGTTCACATTCTGGAAAACCAGCGTCAAATCTTCCTGTATGTACCCATCTTTGAAAAGCACATCCGCCTCCGCAACACATCAACCATTCGCATTTTTTGCAATCTTCTTTTATTTTTGCAATTTGTTCATATAGCCTCGTAGCCTTTTCACTCTTAACAATGTCTTTTAAGTCTTGTTCCAAAACATTACCTAAATAAGCAATCGGCCTTTTTATGAAGCGATTACAAATATAAGCATCTCCTCTTTCATCAATGGCTACAAACCTATTGCATTTATTATATTCAAAAGCGCAATCCCCGGCTTCACCTCCTAAAAGATATCTCAAAACCACTCTAAATGTTTTTATATAGATTTCTGGATCGTCTTTTCTGATCCAAAGATCGAATATCTTGATTAGAAAGTTTAATGATTGATCATGAGAAGGAGTTAAATTCGTAATTTCAGTAGAAGAACAAATGTTGATTTCAAAACTTTTACTGATTTGTTTTGGTTCAATAACTTCTTCCCAAATTTCCTTGGGAAAATCAACATTGTTCTTACTGACAGTGATTATAACTCCAACACCTCCGCCATTTTTCTGAATCTTTTGGATCCCCTTCATTACTTGTTCATAACTTCTATTGCGAGTTTCATTATGCAACCACTTAGGCCCATCTATATTTGTTCCTATTTTAAAATTATTTTCAACAAAGAAGGTTGCCCAATCATCGTCAATTAAAGTAGCATTTGTTTGAATAGAGTTAACAATCTCTACTTTATTTTGGTTAAATCTTTTTTGCAATTCCATCGCTTTTTTAAAAAAATCAAGACCAGCCAACATTGGCTCTCCGCCATGCCACAGGAATTTAATTTTTTCATTTAAAGCGACTTCGTCTGGAGTTATTTTTTCTAAAACTTCTTCAGACATTATCTTTACTGCTGTTCTTATAGGCTCTTGATAGCAATATCTACATCTTAGATTACAATTACCACCCACTGGCTCTATCATAATTGTCTGCATATTACTATCCTCCTTTCTTTTTCGTTTAAAAACTTTCAAGGAAGGATTTTTTTAAAATCCTTCCTTGATTTTGATTCATTAATTGCCCGGAGTACCAGAATCGTGTCACTCACAATCGTAATAGGCGGCACATTTATAAGTGGTTTCTGTTTTTTGGGATTGAAGAACTTCTACTTCTTTACTTACCACCTTTAAGATATTTGGTCCGATTCCGGCCTCCTGAACATCTACTACCGCAGAGGTCATTTTATATCACCTCCTTTCATAATTTTTTTTATTTTCAAAGACCTGCAGTCTTTCTGATTTTAGACTATATTATTTGCCTTTATCTGTCAATATTATTTTTCTCTATTTTCTCTATAAATTCTTCGGCAAGGTTTTTTATAAAATCATCAGAAAAATGGAATTGGTTGGATATATCCTGCCCTAAAAATTCTTTCATGTTTTTCATATCATAAATATTATATTCTGTCATATAATATCTGTAATAATACAATTTTTTTGCCAGACCTTTAAAAGGGTTTTTTTAAAAAACTAAACGCATATTCCATTACCCTTTTGGGATTTTTAATCAGTCCTATTTTATAAAAAACAAACCATAAATAAATTTTCAAAAAATACCAATATCCTATCAACTTTCTCTTAAAAAGATAATTTAATAAAAGTTTCTGGCTTTGGCCTTTTACGATGACATTATCTAAATCAAGTATAACCAAATCTTTCATTGCTTTTAATTATAACATAAAAAATAAATTAATAACAAAAGAAAAAAGGGTTATATAGTATAAGATTTACTTTTTATAACCCTTTTTCAATTGAAAGTATTGTGACGGCTCGTTTACCTTTTGGCGCCATAAATGTTTTTTCTTCGCCCTCCACGGACCCTAAAATTGTTTTACCAAGAGGAGAAAGATAAGAGACACTATCCGGGATGACATCGATATCGTATGGGCCGACTAAAACAACATTTTTTTCTTCGCCATCAAGTATTATTTTTACTTTTGAACCTATGCGAACCTTATCCTGATTATTTAGTTGATCCTTCAGTTCGTCCTCAATAATCCTGCATTGAGATATAATTTTTTGCAATTCTGATATTTGTTTAGGAAAATCAATCTTAAGTTCAACTTGTAATTGTTTCCAAATAGGATTTTCCGGTAAATCAGAATCGCGTTCAGCTTGATTACCAAGCTCTTTAAATGCCTCTCTCTTTTTGCTTTCCAAATCTTTTAATTTCTTTAAAAGACCATCATATCCTTTCTTTGTTGTCCACACTGTTTATACACCTCCTTTTTAAATGTGCTTTTATTTTATATTACATTTTTTATATCTTTAGTTGTAAGAAATCGTAGCGTTCTTTACAATTCCTTTGGATAAAAATAACTGATAAG
>CAYWFU010000145.1:0-3436 GCA_964457585.1 uncultured bacterium
AGGAACAAAATAAAAGAAAAGTAGCTGTAACAAATTTCCCTTTATTAACAGGAGAATGGCTAAAAATGATACAATTGTAAAATTGATAGAAAATAAAATAAAAAATCAGCAATCGGTAAAAGATAATAAAAAACAAGAAAAAAATGAAAAAGATATTAAACTAAATGAATTTGAGTCTTTAATAAACAGTTCTCCAATTATTTATGCGGATAAACGAAATATTGCTGTGATAATTGAATCCCCAAAAACTCAAAATGAGCTTTCTCCTGAAAATGTTCTTTATACTCTTTTAGGAAATGGAAAAAATAATATAATTATTAACCTTTTCAAAGAAGAATTGTTTAAAAATAAAGGATTTTTTAAAGAAATTTATGAGGGAGATACAGAACTTTTAAAAAAGACAAATGCTCTTAAAAAGATAGATAATTTAATACTTGGAAAGCTTAATTACACATTCCAAAAAGGGACAAGTATTGACAAGGATTTAATTTCATGTAATATTAATTTTGCTTATAAGGTAATTAATAAAAATGGGGATATTGTTAAAATCGATAATATCAGCGTTACGAGTGCTGGATTTACTTTTGATACTGCATTACAGCGAGGAATAGAGATACTTTGTGAAACATATTCAAATAGAATATTAAAAACATCTTAGAAAAAATGTATTAAGGTTTGCTATAGGAGGAATAAAAAAATGACTACTTTACATGCACGAGTTCCAAAAGCTCTGGCTCATGAAATTAACAAACTTGTTAAACTAAAGCTATTTAAAAACGAATCTCATGTAGTTGAATTTGCTATAAAAAAAATGCTGGCTGAACAAAGTCGTGAATATCTTCGTGAGCTTGTTAAAAACATGGAAATTAAAGAAAAAGATATGTTTAATGAATGGGAAAAAATAAGAGGATGAAAAAGAAAATATTTATTGATACGAATATTTTAATTTCAGGTATCTTCTTTCAAGGTAATGAAGCAAAATTACTAAAATTTACAAATATTGAACTGGTCACATCTGATATAGTAATAGAAGAATTAAAAGAAGTGGTTTTAAGAAAATTTACTTCATTAAACATTGAATCCCTAAAAATTGCTTTAATGGAAATTGAAAATTCTATTAAAGATATTAAAATTATAAAAGAAAGCTTTTATCTGCGTTTTATTACTACTATACCTGAAAATATTTTAAAAGAAAAAGATAGAAAAATTTTAGCAGCAGCACTTTATACTAAATCAGATTATTTTATTTCTGGAGATAAACATTTTTATAATGATGAAGTAAAGAAAAAAATGAAAGTGAGGACTACAAGAGAAATTTTGCTTGAATTAAAGATTCTTTAAAGGGGAGGATTGCTCTTATGCGTAAACTTTTAGTTGTAATGTCTATTTTTATTTTATTAAGCTACAACGTTACAATGGCTTATGAAAAGGAAATAAAAAACATATCGGATACTATATCAGAAAGGGAGGGAGAATGAGGGAGGGAGTAAGTTTATTAACTTAATAAAGACAAAATTTAAAAACAAATAAAAATATATAATTAAAAATAAAAAATGGGGACAGGCAAATTATACTTAATAATAAAAGTAATCTTAAAAAAATATCGAATATAATTTTGAAAATTATGTTATAATTAATACAATATTTCAATCAATGGTTAAGCTCAAAACAAAAAAAGAAGTAGTAGGAGTGAATATTTTAATGGGATATAAAGAAATTGAAATATATTCCCCTTGGGAGGTAGCTGAAAATGATTAAAGAACCTATAGCAATGGAAGAAATCCATAAAATTAGAGAAAAACTTTATGAAGAAGAAAAAAAATTAAACACAAAAGATTTAATTAATAAAATTCATAAAGAAGCAGAAGAAGTAAAGAAAAAATATAATCTTAAATTTCGCATGTCATTAGCAGTAAGATAGAATAAAAATTAAAATCAATAAATAAAAATTTACAACTTCTATAATGCCCCCCGTTGATGGAGTATTAAATTATATGAAAGAAAATAATATTGATTTTCTGAAATTGATATCAAATATTAACTGGACTAATCTCCCGTCGGTTCTAGGAGATCCTAATACTATTGATGTTTATATTCTTGCTTTAGAAATGCTACGAAATTGGGAACGGGCTTTGGAGAGAACATAAGAGAACATAAAGGGGCGCTCTTTAAAAGTTAAAATGTTTGATAAAAATAGAAATAAAAATTTACAACAATTGCGCTGCACTTGACAACAGCCGCTCACGCGGCTGTTGCAGGTGAGTTTTGGCGTTCGTGCGCCAAGCGCAGCTTGGTGCTTCTTATATAGTGAAAGTCTATATCTGGCAAGGCTAAGTACAGCTCCACAGAATTAAGTATACAAAAAGAAAGTTAAAAAAATAAAACCTGGATTCCCGATAAAACATGTCGGGAATGACACAACCTCCTGCATGTCATCCCCGACATGTTTTATCGGGGATATAAATTTTGTATACTTAATTCTGTGGAGCTGTACTTAGCCAGCCACCAGTATCGAGTGTTGCATCCGTCAGGAAGGGAATAGTATTACCCAAACGAAACGGATGAAGCGTACACAGAGAATGTTGCAGGCCGCAGGGAAGACGTGCCTTCCCAAAGTAATTCAGCTCCGTTAGCGAACATCAAAACAGATGACGACGACGTCAACGCATCGGAAGTCAAAACAAAGGAATCGTTAAGGGCGAGAATCCTGAAGGTCTGTCGGAGTCGAAGAGCGTGGCATGTAATAAGAGAAGAACCAGGAACTTGGGAGACCCTGTTGCCTCCTCAAAAGAGGTAGGATGCAACAACTAACGGAAGAAGCATCTGAAGGGTAACAGGGAGTCTTATCATCTAATAGTACTCTACGAGATGGTAACACCGATTACAGGCTTTTGTATGAAGACGCAAAAGCAGGGGAAGTGGATGACGTTATTATGTAACCCACATAGGAAACTTGTACCGGACATGAAGGGCTGGAATAATACAAGCAAACCTCACTGAGGGGAATAGCAAATAAAGCGAAAGCTTTAGCACGAAGCGAGAAATAACGAGGAATCTTGTGCGAAAAAACCGCACGCAGGGGTCTGAGAGCTAACTATTACCCACAAATATTAATGAAAATATTTAATTTAGTATTGCATATATATTATTAGTTTTTTACTAATAAATCAAATCTATTTTCATATTACGATTTTCCATTTTATCCCGATATATATTTTGTATTGAGATTTTTAATAAAAAAGAATGACTTAAATGGAAAATAAATGGACTGAAAAAGAATTTGATTTAACGAATTTGGAAGATGAAAGATTAAAAGCACGTTTGATTCAGATAGCGGATAGTTTTCTCAATTTCCTGAAAGCTCAATTAATCAATCATGTAAAGATACCGCTAAAACAAAAGGAGCTTATCGCTTCTTTAAAAATGAATCTGTTAA
>CAYWFU010000146.1:0-3360 GCA_964457585.1 uncultured bacterium
CCTAAGCTTCCAATCTCTATTATCCTTGCAAAACGATAAAATGCTGATTTATTATTAGCAAAAACATCCTTCATTAATCCTTCCTGACTTCCAGAAAAGATATAGATACTATTCTTTTGCAGTTGAATAATTGACCTCATCTTTTTAACAATTTTTTCCCCATCCAATTTCATAATATCTGAAAACTCATCAAAAAATACTACTACTGGTTTGCCAAATTTTCTGGAAAATTCTTCCGGCAGATTAAGTGCATGTTCAAATAATAATTCCTCATTTTCCTCGCCAAGCAATCTTAAGGTAATTTCCACATCGCCTAAAGAAATATTTGCCTGAACTTGTTTTATCAACTGAACAATATTTTTTTTTGCATGAGAAACAAAAGAAATTAAATTCTTGTTTACATAGACAGCATCTATAATACTTTCTGCTAATTCTTTAATCGTAGTAACTTTAAATATGTCTATATAACAAGTAAAAAATTTAGATTTAATTCTCTCTATTGTTTCTAATATTAATGAAGTTTTTCCCAACCGTCTTGGTCCAAGTATAACTACACTCTGACCAATATTTATATAATCTGAAAGCAATAAAAGTTCCTTTTCTCTACCAATCAGATTTTTCCCAATAACTGGTGTCCCAACCGGAAAAAGTTTTTCCATTTATTTCATCCTTTTGTAAATAATTTTATAATAAAAAAATAAACTTGTCAAATAGTAAAATAAATAAATTTACAAATCGCCGGTCAACCCCGCAGGTTGTCGCAATGTGCGGGGTTGGACCAGGGTTGCGGGTTGGATTAGAGATATCTGTTCAATGGAGTTCATAAAACATATCCTCTTTTATTAATTACTATTAATATACTAGTATATGTTAAAACAGGACCTCCGCACACTGACGAGGTAATTACCATTTGAAAGTTGACATTTTAAGATTCCACCTGCATCTGAATTCGTTGCCCAAATAATGTATAAAGATTACTGGCGTTAAACTTCATACAAGCATATTCCACGGCCTTTTGTAATTCCGGAACATCATACGAATATAATGTCACTTCAACTTTTCTCTTCCTTATTTTTACATATCCGTCCTGGCGATAAAATATTTTTATCATCGTTTCTAATGTCGCATTCTGATATTCCTTCTCCTGTGGGAAATATTGTTCCTGAACATAACTGGAAAGATTTGTTAACAATATCTTAAAATTACTCATAATATGATCTTTCTCTGTTTTCATATCAACTAACACTTCTTGAAGATTTAATCCTTTTAATTCTCTTTCTTTTTTATCCCTTTGCGAAATTAATGATTTCAAATATTGCTCACTATTTTTTATCTCGTTTATAAGTTCATTTATGTGCTTAACATATCCTTCGCTGATATTCAGTAATTTCTCTTCATTTGCTTTCAACATATTTAAAAGGTTTTTCTTCTCTTCTGTGTCTGTACTAAATGTTATTTGCACATGAAGTTCTCTAATATCCTCTCGTAATATTTTCTTCTGGCTTTCATACACTTCTTTCATATTTTTAAGTTGTTCTTTCTTCTTTTCCAATTCTTTACTCCGTGAATTTATTTTCTGTGTGAAGCCACGAATGTTTGTTTCTATTTCTTCTTTCCTCCTCGCCATTACACGGTTCTCAACTACATTTTTTTTATATCCATGATTACTATCACTTTTTATCGCCGACATCATATCTTTGAATATATTCTCTTGATTCGGCCATCTGTCAAAATATCTCTTCGCTATCTTCCGTATATCCACCTCTTCTTCCTTCGGTATATTTGTAATTATTGCTATCAGTTTTTCTTTCCCTCTCACTTCCTTCTTTACAAGCGCTACCCGCACTATTCGTCCTTTTTTATTCTCTCTGTCCTTTAATTTGAATTTCGCTTCCGCTACCCACTCAACTACTTTTTCTTTTCCATTTTCCTCTTCTATTTTTAATGGAATAAAATCTTCTATTATTTCAAAATTTTCTATCCCTTTATATTGATCGTCCCTTAATAATGTAATGAAATATTTTTTCCGCCTATCAAATTCTTCAAATATCGCTAATGATAATCCTTCCCTATCAAATATTGTTGCCTTCATTATTTCTTTCCCTACTGCATTCTCAAAACAATCTATCAAATTAAACATCTCTTTAGTTAAGTGACTGTCCCCAGGACAAGTTAATAATATCAGGGGATGTCCTTTACTGCTATTAATAAAAAATTGGTGTAATCCTCTCTCCGCTCGTTTTAATGTGGTAAAAAATACTTTCGGTATATTCTTACTTGACCATACATGTTTGGCATGCCCGTCAATATAAAAGTAACTTCCATCTTTTAACTCTATCTCTATACATAATGCTTCTATGTAACACCGAGCCAATAATTTACTCATCTCCTTACTCATTTCAATTTTATCTATTTCGCATAAGTATTTATCCAATGTTTCATAACCATACCGTGTCCCAGAACCAACTAATAATCCTAATCCTCGTTTATGATATTTATCTAAATGATATGGTCTCTCCATTCCAAATATCGGTAAATATAATAATGTTTCATTTTTACGTACTATCGTTTCATAACCGGAATGTAGTATCCTCAACCACGGTTTCTTTTGTAGATATTCTTCCCGTTTATTCAAAATTATTTCTGTTATCGTCTTTATTCCTTCCATATCACTATCCGCACCTTTCAAAAACCAACAACCTGCACAATCTACAGGAATCCCTTTCTTGATATCGTAAATCTTCTCTTTGCGCGGTGCTCCCCGTCCCTGATGTATCCCTTCTTCTTTTAGTATCCGACTTAAATGTATTAAACTCACCGTACAACCAAATCTTTCTTTCACTAATTCTGCTATCTTTTCCCGTCCTAAAAATGATTGCTCCTGTTTCAATTCTTTAATCCAGGTTCGTATTTCAGGACCTATTTTGGCTACACGACCACCTCGTTTATCTAACAGCGCAGAAAATCCATATTTCTGATATAACTTCTTTAACTTCCACCAGCCACAGCGCGTCATTCTAACTGTCGTGGATTTTATTAGATTTACTAACTTCTCACCACCTTGCCAGCGAAGTATTACTGATTCCTTTGCCCGGGCTTTGTCTATCTGTTCCAGTGAATATTTGGGTTGGTCTTTTTCCATACCCAAAATTATAGCAAATAATTCTCAAAATGTCAACTTTCATATGATGATTATTTTGTATTACTTATATTTTCATTTATTGCCAATGAAATTATGCATTATTTCTTTGCCACTGAGCACGGAGTGCCTGTCAGTTTCATTAACTGTGTCCGCAAACATTCTAAACTAAAATTAACTATTGACAACTAAAGTAAACTCTGGTATACTATAGTTATGAA
>CAYWFU010000147.1:0-3323 GCA_964457585.1 uncultured bacterium
TTGCTGATAATGGAATAATCCTTGTTGTTACTGGGGCTGGCTTGCAACGCTCTCGACAGAGTTGGTTATTTTTGTGGTTAGACCAGTGCCATTCGGCAAGCACTCATTTTTGAGAAATCCATTGACATCACCAATAATATCTGTTATAATTTCTAAGGTGATAAAGATGACTAATCTAACAATTCAGAAAATAATTGGAATAGATGAATTATTCTCAATAAAAGAAGCAAGTATTTGGGCTACAGAATATTTAGGGAAAACCGTTACAACCTCTAATATTTCCTATCTCATTCAGTATGGACGAGTAAGAAAAATTGGCGACAACGGAATGACACAGATTTTAAAGCAAGAACTGTTCAATTATTACAAATCCTACAACGGTAACCGTGAGTTTGCCTGGAAAAACCAACTCGGCAAGGACTTAAACTGGGCTTTATCGTTTGACCAATACAAAGAAGCTGAAACAACGAAACATGTTCATCGGCTTCATCCTTACAAAGGGAAATTTATTCCACAACTTGTAGAATACTTTCTGGATAGCCATACCGATAATTTTAAGAAACAAGTTTATTTTAAAAAAGGTGACATTGTTCTTGACCCATTCTCAGGAAGCGGAACAACAATGGTTCAAGCTTGCGAACTCGGCATGAATTCTATCGGTATTGATATTTCTGCTTTTAATGCTTTAATTGGAAATTGTAAGGTTATAAAATATGACCTTGTTGATGTTCAAACAGAAATTAATCGAATAACAAAGGCACTCAAAGAATTCCTTACAGACTCTCATACCCTTGAATTTGAAGAAAAACTTTTGCAAGCACTTTACGACTTCAATAACAAATATTTTCCTGTTCCCGATTACAAATACAACCTCCAACGAGGAGGAATAAACGAGGATGAATACGGAACGGAAAAAGAAAAAGAGTTTTTACCTATTTTCAACAAACTTGTTAAGCAATACAACATAAAATTAATGCAGGATAAAGAAAATACTTTCCTTGACAAATGGTATTCGCAAAACATTAGAGACGAAATTCAATTTGTGTTTGCTGAAATCAAAAAGATTAAGAATATTGCTACAAAAAAAATCATTAGCATTATTTTGAGTAGAACCATTCGTTCTTGCAGAGCAACAACGCATGCAGACCTGGCAACGCTTATTGAGCCAATTACAGCGACTTATTATTGCTCAAAGCACGGCAAGGTATGCAAACCGCTATTTTCAATTCTTAAATGGTGGGAAACATACACAAAAGACACTCTTGTGAGGCTTTATCAATTTGATAGATTACGAACTCAGACATTTCAATATTGTATAACCGGTGATAGTAGAATTATTGATATATTTGGAGAACTTGAAAAGAGAAATGTTGCGTTTGCGGAGTTGGCAAAGAGGCAAAGAATCAAGGGAATTTTTTCAAGTCCGCCTTATGTCGGCTTAACAGTTTTTTCTGGAACGATCAATTCAACAAGGAGTTAAATTAAAATTATGAACGAAACAATCTTAAAATCAGATTTGTTATATTATATTTCAAAAGAAGATTTGCAGGGTTATGCAATTGAAAAAATCGGTAGAGAATTGGACGAAGAAGAATTAAATATTGCGAAAAAAGGCTTAGAATCTGGAATTAATACTGATCTCTCTACAATTTATAATACGATTTTGTTTGAAATGATTGAGGAAAATAAATCATGATTGAAATTCAATCAAAAATACTATTAGGTGATAGCAAGGAAGTATTAAAACAGGTTGATGATAATTCAATTGATTTAATTGTTACATCACCACCTTATGCTGACAGGAGAAAGAATACTTATGGCGGTATCAAACCTGAAAAATATGTAGAATGGTTTTTACCTATTTCAGAACAGTTATTAAGAATTTTAAAACATAGCGGAACATTCATCTTAAATATAAAAGAAAAAGCGGAAGATGGAGAAAGGCACACTTATGTAATTGAGTTAATTTTAGAGCTACGAAAGCAGGGTTGGTTGTGGACAGAAGAGTATATTTGGTACAAAAAAAACTGCTATCCGGGAAAATGGCCAAATCGCTTTCGTGATTCTTGGGAGCGATGCTTGCAATTCAATAAAACAAAAAAATTCAACATGTATCAGGAAGAAGTAATGGTTCCTGTTGGTGACTGGGTAAACGGCAGATTAAAAAATTTAAGTGAAACTGATAAAATAAGAGATAATTCAAGGAATGGAAGTGGATTTGGAAAAAATGTTTCAAATTGGTTAAACCGAGAAAAAGCATATCCTACAAATGTATTGCATCTTGCTACTGTTTGCAATAATAAAAATCATAGTGCGGCATTTCCCGGAGAGTTGCCTGAATGGTTTATTAAGTTGTTTACAAAAGAACACGATTGGGTATTAGACCCCTTTGCAGGTTCAGGAACAACCTTAACTGTTGCAAAAAAAATGCACCGGAATTCTATTGGCATTGAAATCTTACCAGAATATGTTGAAATGATGAAAGAAAGTCAAACAGAAAAAGAATTTGTACTATTTTGACACAAGGAATATTATGAAACAATTAAATCTGAAAGATATTTACGAATATGTTGAAAATCATATCTCTATTTTTCATCAAAAAAGATTGGAGTATGTACAAAATGATATTGATCTTAATAAAATTTTGAAACAAAAAAACCCTTATTTATTCAGAGCCAAAAATATTTTAACAGCTCAAGATTTAGTTAAAGGGTTTATAGATGCTTTTCTGCTTTCGCAAGAAGAAACTTTGTTCGGTCAGTTTATTGAAGGACTTGCAATTTTTGTGTGTGATAAGGTTTATGGTGCAAAAAAATCTTCATTAGTAGGAATAGATTTAGAGTTTGAGAAGGAAGATACAATTTATATCGTAGAAATAAAAGCAGGCTGGAATTGGGGAAATGGAAGTCAAATAAAACAACTCAAAATTAATGTTGCAAATGCAATAGGAAAATTAGAACATGAAACAGGACAAAAAGTTATAGCCGTTAATGGTTGTTGTTTTGGCAGAGATAAAAAGCCATTAAAAAAGGGTGGATATTTAAAACTTTGTGGTCAGGAATTTTGGGAATTTATTTCTGCAAAAGAAAACTTATATATAGAAATTATTGAGCCAATTGGACATAAAGCGAAAGAGAAAAATGAAGAGTTTCTTATTGCTTATTCAAAAATTGTCAATAAACTAACATTTGAATTTGGTAAAGAATTTTGCGATGATGGTATTATCAATTGGGTAAAATTAGTAAAGCTTAATTCAGGCAAGAGTTAATTTTCACACAAGATTACTTGGCAAAGACCGAATGGCATTGTTTTCTTTCATCCAC
>CAYWFU010000148.1:0-3179 GCA_964457585.1 uncultured bacterium
TTTGAAATATTATTATTTGAAATATTATTATTTGATTATTATTGTTGTGGAGACTGTGGGTAACTCCGAGCTTTTTAGGAGTTATCCAAGTAGTTGTGGATAATGTGGGTAACCCAGCTTTTCGGGTTATCCATATTATCCACAACTACGGCAGTATCCACAACAACTGTTCTTTGACATTTTAATTCATATTATTATCCTTTAAATTTTTAAGTATAAAGTTGGAACCATGGACTATCTGTTATGCGTGGCATCCGTACTATATATTATTTTATGTTGAATTAGGGATCGCACTTATTGGTTTTTTCGTTTTTAATTCTCGCAAATCTCTTTCTCTGTTCGAGTTTATCTCTCGCACAAACCGAGGCGTTTTGCAAGAAAATCGTTCCTGGTTACAATTTTATACAAACTTAAATGCTTTACATTTTTAATGTTTTGCATAGTTTCTTTGATCTTTTAAAACTCTATATATTATTTGCGTCAGCTTACGGGCAACAGCAGTAATTGCTATTTTTGATGCAATCTTCGGGTTGTTTCTGTTTTTTATTCTTTGATAGAATTGATTAAGTTGTGTATCTTTTCTTATCGCAACCCAGGCTGCTTCAATTAGCATAAAACGCATTGTTTTACTGCCTAAATGTGTAATTGATCCTTTATTAATATCATCACCTGTTGAGCTTTCACGGGGAACAATGCCCATAAATGCTGCTAATTCTCTTTGATCTTGCAATTTTGCAGGATCGCCTATTTTGCCAAGTAAAGTAATAGCAACAACAAAGCCAATACCCGGGATCGATCTCAGATAACTCATATGTTTATTAATTTCGGGATCATCGTTACAAAAAGATTTAAGCATTTTATGCGTAGATAATATTTTTTTACGTGCATATTCAAGATCATCAAGAAGCATATTTAATCTGTTTCGAACAGCAGAAGTGCATTCAAGATTTTTTAGCTCTTTGATATATTTACTTGACCAGTTATTTTCAGTGTCACGAATTGTATTATGTAAATTTGTATATAAAAGTAATGCTTTTATCCGTTGTTTTGCTGCTTTGCGTGCATATGCATAATTTTCTCTTATTGTTGTTAAATGTCGTAGTTCACGATAGATACCTTCAGGAACTCTGATAGATTTCAATCGTTTAGACATTAATGTGTCTCCTATTTTTTCTGAATCTATGCGGTTGTTTTTTACTCGTTCAGAAGAAGCTTTAGGAATAGAAGCTGGTGGGATAACAACACATTTAATATTTTTCTCTTTCAAGTAGTCATAAAGATGAAATCCTGTTGGCCCAGCTTCATAACCGCATATTATTTTTTTGTTATTAAAGTTTTTGGTAATATAATTGTAAAAATCTTCGGGATTAGATGGTATTTTTTTACTTATGTTCATATTATAAGCATCCTTAACTGTAAAAACAAAACTTTTTTTATCAACGTCTAAACCGATAAAAATATCATAGTTACTTGGGAGATGGTTTAATGTTGTCATGATTTCCTCCTTATTTATTTTTTTTCCAATAAGAAGGATACTAAAAAAAACTTCTTATGGGAAGCCTGACACTTTAACATACCATCTCTGTGGTTAATTTTTACTTTTTTTAGCATTTTCTTTTAGCTTCTTTGCAAATTCGCGCCATATAAATAAATTTTCAGTTTGATCTGTTTTATTTAAAAAATTTTGAATTTTTCCGTGTTCTTCGGTTATTTCGGGGCTGTCATGGTCGTGTTCTAAAATGTTTGCGATGTAGACCGCTGAATTAATGCTTAAAGGAGGTTTCAATGCATTATACGGATTATGATGGTTATTAATTGCATAAACTAAATTCTGTGAAAAACCCCATACTTCCGTAAGGAAACTCCCGACTTCCGCATGATCGACACCAAAGTATTGATTTTCTATAATATGTATTGCAAGCCCGTTCCTTTTATGTATTTGAAAAATATCTTTGTATTCTTTAGGTTTATTTTTTATCAAAACTAATTTCCCGATATCATGCAGCATTCCGGCAACAGTAGATTCTTCAGCCATGCTGTCTTCGGTCACTGCTGTCTGGATAATAGTGCTCATTAAACAGCTTACTGCAAGGCTGTGATTATAAAGTTCATTTATGAAAAATTCTTCCATTTCCTTCTCTGAGAATTCGCAAAATATATTTAACGTAAGCACAATGGATTTCAGTGTTTCAATGCCAAGGTAAGTTACTGCATGAAGAATATCATATATGGGATGTTTCAAGCCAAAATATGCGGAATTAACAAATTGCAGAACCTTGGCTGTCATCGTTACATCTTTTTCAACAATTTTGGAAATATCACTAAAGGAAAAATCATCTGATTTGATTACTTTTTGAAGTTCAAGATATAAATTAGGGATTGTAGGCAATTTATCCATTTTTAAAATAAATAACCTTATCTTGTTTCTATCCAAAAAATCAATGGGATTTAAAATCACATTTTTTAATTTATCCAGGCTGATTGGCTTTTTTAAAAAGTTATCTGCCACCTTATCCGGATTATCGCATTCATTTTCCGACATGATTATACAGATAATTTTCGGATATAAATCTTTTGCTTTTTTTAATAGCTGCATACCGTCTATATCGGAGAGTTTAATATTTGATATAATAACATCAATATATGTCTTTTTTATAATTTCAATCGCTTCTTTACCGCTATAAGCAAATTTCGGTTCCCATTTATCCTGCATATCCTGGAGCATGACAAAAAGATCGCTTAAAAAGACTTGATCATTATCCACAAAAAGAATCGTTATTTTTTTATCCGGCATATGGGCACCTAATATAATACTTATTCAAGTTATAGTGCGTTAAAAACAAAATGTCGTTTTTTCAGATTATGTAGTAAGGGGCTTTAGCCCCGTTCAACCTTGAAAAACATATAAATTAACGACCCTAAAGGGTCTTTCTACAATTCAAAAATACGACATTTTGTTTTTAACGCACTATAACTAACTTTTTATAACTACAAAAGATGTTAAATCCGAAATTCGAAATCCAAAATTCGAAACAATAAATGCAAATAAAGGCAAAATAAAACCAAATTCGAAACAAAAACAATACAAATTGCATTTTGTTTAAGTATTTTCAGTTTTGCATTTTTATTTCTTTTTGATTTTGCCTTTATTTGTTTAGTATTTCGATATTCGACTTTCG
>CAYWFU010000149.1:0-3137 GCA_964457585.1 uncultured bacterium
GATCTTTCATGAGAGATATGAGCGGAGAAATAACAACAACTATTCCGGTTTTTATTATGGCAGGCAATTGGTAACACAGTGACTTGCCGCCGCCTGTTGGCATTAAAACCAGGACATTTTGATCTTTGAGAACATCGTCAATGATTTCCTTCTGCAAAGGATGAAAGTCAGTATATCCAAAATATTTGTGAAGTATTTCATACATTTTATAATCTCAACGATCCTTAACTTATGTAGATTAAATAATCAGATATTATATACTTATAAAAATTTTAAATCTTATACATCGTAAAAATCATTTAACCAATATTTTTAATATTTCATCTACCACATTTTGAATTGCAGGTATTTTTTTTATTTCATCTACTTTGTCTTTAATATGTTTATGATGGGGAAATGTACGAATTTCATGATGATGTTCTGCATTATCATATCTAAATATTATTTCCTTTTGTTTGTTTTGATAATGATAGGAATATCCAATCTTTTCAAGATTTACTTTTTTTATAAAATATTCCTTAAAATGCAGTTCACTGTTATTCTTAAATATTACAAATCCTTTAATTTTAAATACAACTCCGCCTCTATCCTCAACTTCAACTCTACTTAACAGCTTATAAGGAATTGTATTTAAAAAATGTTCTATGGAATTTAAATATCTTTCTATTTTCAGCATATTTCAACATTAGAAATATTAGAAATAATGTTTAATTTCTTTTCAAGTTCCTCTTTAACTTTAGTTTCTGCCCACCAATCAAATGTGTCATTATTTTCTTCAATTTCACCCTTCTTAAATTTATTTATAAAACTTGAAGTAGAAATACCAAATTTTTTTTCAAAACTTTTAATAATACTTAAAGTTTTATTATATGCATATTTCAATTTCTTTTTTTCCTCTTCCAAACCATCAAAAACAAATTCTTTAACAATATCATCATAATTTCCAGAAATATTTTTAATTTTTAAAGTTGTCATATGAAATCACTCCTTATATAATCCTATTTTTCATTGGTTTAATTATCAATGTTTAATAAAGTGTACAAAATTTTTTTACAAAAAGCAAATGGAAAATGATCTGAAATGAAACAAGGTGTACTCCTGAAAAGTTGGCAAAGCTTTTGAGAAGCAGTCAAGCGTCTTAAAAAATATATCAGATTGAGCTTTTCTGCTCTTACTAATTTCACCATATTTGGATAATCCTAATAAAATATTTCAAAAACAAATAAAAAATCTTTTTGGCAGGGGAAAAGCTTTTAAAAAATAAATAAAATACGATTTTGTATTATAATTTTAGAGCCTTATCTTTTATATGTCAGAAAAAGGACAGATTTAAATCGAAAAAATATCTTGATTTTAAATTTTTTAGGAAGTATACTGTATATTATAAAAATACTTTCCTTAAAATAATACTTAAAATTGTTTTAAAATGTGTGTTGACCAATTATTTTGATGTAGTAGAGATTGTTATTGCTGTTGTTGCGAGTCACGGAACACGGACAACGGTCTTTATAATGTTGGAGATATGCACAATGAATAAAATAACAGAGCATATTAGAAAATTTTACCTATTAAATACCCAATTCCTTTTTGTTCCGCTAATAAAAAAAATCCTAATTATAACAATAATATTTTTTTGTCTTTCTGGGGGAAAAATAATTTTTGGGCAGGCAGAAGATATTAATCAAGAAGTAGAAAAAAATATTAGGATATATGCTGGGAAGGGGAATATTTCTTTTGAAGAGAAAGAACAAGCTTTTGAAAAAATAAAAGCATTAGGTGAAAAGGTTATCCCAAAATTAGAAGAATTAACGAATTCAGAAGATGAATATATCAGATTTTCAGCTATTATGCTAACAATAAGAATCTACGGTAAAAATGAAAAAATTTTAATTAAAGCAATAAATGATAATGATTTTAAGATACAAATGATACCTCTATATTTTTCAAAAAAAGGCACGGAAGAATACAAAAAATGGCAGGAAATTTTAGTAAGTACTTTTAATCAATCTAAATTTGAGGACGCAATAAAAGCAATTGAAAAAGCTTTAAGTTATTATGAAGGACATCCAGAAAATCGAAGATATATTGGTCCGAAAGAAGAAGAATGGGATAGCGAATATGCTGAAAAATATTTAAATACTATAGGTAAAATATCCTTACCATATATAAAAAATGCAATACAAAACAAACAAACATTCCCAAAATTATTATCTATTTTTATGAGTATTGAGACAGATTATATAGAAGAAGTTGATTTTTTAACAAAAAATTTATTAAATCCCTATGCAAATTCAAATTTTCTTTATGCTCTTACAGTTGTAGAGCTTTTACCTATATCTGAACATCATCCTGAGGTATTTAAATCTGAACATATAAAAAGAATGGAAGATTTTTTAAACCAGAGAAAAAATAACAAAAATATAGATTGGAATGAACGTGAAAATATAGATAAAAGTCTAAAAAATGTTTTAAAGAATCTTACAAGGAAAGAATAATGAGAAATAAATTAATTACTTTTTTACTGTCTTTTTTAAGCATTTTTTCAATAATGGTCTCATTTATTTTGGCAAGAGAAGTGGGAGATGTCTTGTATTATAAAAAAGAAAAAATGTGGGGTTCTGCATATAATCAATATAAATGTGGTAAAGGTGAACCAATAGGACATGTTGCTATATTTGCTGGAATGGATGAACAAGAAGATGGACAGAAAAAAATTTATATAATTCATGCACCAGGAGTTGACCCCGCTTTAGAAATTGGTGTAAAATTTGAGCAATTATCTGAAGTTGAATTTAATGAATATTATGCTGGTTATTATAAATTTAAAGATAATATCACTAATGAACAAAGAAAAAAAATTATTTCCTTTGCAATATCAAAGAAAAATAAGCCATATCCATTTCATGCTAAAGAAGACTTGTTTCCTACAGAGCAGGAAGATATGATTATTCCTACCATCAGACAACAGAAAGGGTTAGACCTATATTATCCTTGGGGAAAAAAAGATAACCCATTAACTGATTGTTATTCTTGTGTTGGCTTAATAGAAAGAGCTTATGAGGAAGCTGGTTTAAATTTAACTCCAGATGGCGAAGGTCGAGATTTAGTTAGAGAAAGTGAATCATTATTCACTACAT
>CAYWFU010000150.1:0-3135 GCA_964457585.1 uncultured bacterium
TAAAAATGTTATTTTTTAACTACGTAACATTCCCCCTGTTTAGACCGAAATACCCGTAAATGCACAAAAAAGATCGCTAACAAAATTTAAGCTATCAATAATATGAAATTCGTGAATAATTTTCAAGGTATTTTTATAACATTTTTATATTAAATTCCACTTCCAATAAAACAGGCTATTTCCTGGTTACTTTTTACACTTATATTACCTAATTCAAAGTAAATTATGTCGTTAAATAGATATTTAATGACTTTTTCTTTTTATGATAGACTAAGCAAATAAAGGACATTAATTTAAGATCGGAAAATTCAAGACACTTCATTCCCTTGATATAACTGGGAAATTGAGACTTTTTCCTTAGCGATCTTTTTTCCCTGTTTACTAATAAAACCCCATTCTCTAATGGTTAAGCATTTTCACGTATTACGAAGTCATTAATTATCGAAAGTTATAAAATTAATTATAATCATGAAGGATTCCAGAGATGCAAAATTGAACATGAATAGCCGGAAGCATTGAAAATAGAGGAAATATGGGTAAAATTAAAAGGTTTCCTCCGCAAGGAAGAAACCGCTCTACAAAGGTAATTATACCTGATATTTCCTTCTCTCACAAGACCTGATAGGAGGAATTTTTAAAATATGTCGATTATAGCAATACCTTTACAAACAAAAGAACGGGCGGGAAAAAGTTTAAATTCTAAAGAGTATGTTCTTTATGACTATTTTTTGGATAATGTTTTAAAAAAGTATCAATCGGAAGAAGGCTTTGAAGAATTTCCGGATATAAAACCTGAAGATTATATTGACGAATATAATTTAAAAGAAGTAGCAAAAAAAAGAAAATTCACAATCTATATGTTAGAAAAAAGCCTGAAAAGAATTGAAGAACTTGAATTTATAAAAATATTATCATGGAATAAAAAAACTAAAGATATAAAAATAGAGATAACACTTGATGAATTTAAAGAAAAAGGAGGTAAGAGCTAATGTTATTACCTCCTTTTATTCAAAAGCGTAACAATTACAAAGAGCGGTTAGATAACAATTTAAATTCTGCAGAATATAGACTTTTAGACAGAATTACAGATGTAATGTTTAAAACTAAACAGGGAAGAATGACTTGCACAGGAGAATTTTCTGTAAGATACTTAATGAATTTTGTTAAACTTTCCTTTAGTTATATTTCAAAGCTATTAAAGAGGCTTATTGCAAAAGGATTTTTAGAACTCATAAAGAGAGGTTCTTCCGGCTATGGTTCGATTTACAGAGTGATAATCGGAGAAAAAGAGGTAATATCCCTTAAACCTAATAAAGTTCGTTGTGTCCTCCAGGAAACAAGTACCAATAACATTATTAATAATGATATTCATGACTCCTATAAAAAAGAATTCGGCAAGGCTATGAACATAGCAAAGAACATTCTCAGGAAAAAAAACGTCAAAGAACCTGAAACTATTCTTCAGCGTATAATAGGGTTTATTAATTTACAGGGCGGCAAAATTTTAAATCCCTGTGGTTATCTCATAGGGGCAGTTAAAAGAGAGCCGGAAGTAAAACCGGAACCGAAACGTTATCTGACTGCTGAAGAGACTGCCAGACGGCTTGACCGGCAGGAGCAATCAGATCCCATTATAAGAGTTAAAATCGAGCCGGTGGAGCTGCAGCCAGGGAACACTTTCCCAGGGGACAGCCAGGAAGCCAGGCAGGAGGAACATGAGGAGAAGAAGAGGAAGTATCTGGAAGAATTAGAGTTAATCAAAGCTTCATATCCTGAAAAGATAAAAGAAACTGAAAAAGCCCTTCACCGGGAAATAGGTATTATCTGGAATTATACAGAGAAAACAGAAAAGGCCCGGAGGATTATAGAAAGATTCATTCAGGAAAATTCTTAAATTATGTTCATTTCTTATTAACAAATAAAAAAGCCGAAAAACGAAATTACATAAAGGGTAAACTTTTTCTCAAATCAATGTCGTTAAATGTTCATTTAATGACGTTTTTAAAAATAGAAATGGCGTCGTTACTGGGTTTGTGAAATGGGAGGAAATTGGAAATTATTTATATAGAGTGGAAAATTGAGAAAGGCAGTAATGACAGGGGTTTGCAAGGTCTTAATTCGTAAAAGTTGATTTGGTTTGTAGAGAATTTAGAGAGTTTAGTTTTTATAAACAATTAAGAGCCAAAACCCTCACAGTTTAAGGATATTTTACCAGATCCAGAGAGAAAATAAAAGAGCGCAGCTCCTCATCCGCCAGGGCCGCTCCTGGAGAAGTAAAAGATCCGATTGTATTGATCTTTACTAACTCTTTATTTCTAACTCTAATTTTTTTACTTCTTCTAATGATAAACCTGTTGATTGACTGATTTCTTCTAAAGAGAGTGACAGTTTTAATAATTTCTTTGCTATTTCTTTAACTTTATCCTGTAAAATCTCTTCTTGTAGTGTAGTTAACATCATTTCTTCCACCTCCTCATATTCTTCTTTTTTGATTATATCTTTAAATTCCTCTGTTTCTTTTTCGTTTAAGAATAACAGTCTGTCGATGAAGTGAAGCAGGGTTTCAGCCTGCAGCTCTGTTAAATTGTAATATTTCTTAATTCTCTTCATAGACTCTGCTTTAACCAGCGCTCTTGATTTTTTGCCGTAATTCATTCTGATTAAAAAGGCTGTTACTATCGGATTGGGATAATCCAGGTAGTCTTCATAATTATAATTCTTTGTTTTTTGAAGATGATATTCATAAGTTAATTTTGTTCCCATAAATTCCCTGGTAAATACATTGCTGATAGGCTCTCTCCATCGATGTTCATCTATGAAAAGAGCAAAAGCATAAACCGGTTTTTCATGTTTCATCCAGATATTGCAGAAATACCGGAACATCCTGCGGGATATATCAACATCTTTGGAACTTTGGATCTCCACATGAATTAAAATATACTCCTCCTGACCGTCTAATAAAGTTACTTTTGCTAGAACGTCTGCAACCGTTTCTTCTCCTTCTATCAGGCCGGAATAAAGCTCTTTATTGGGAAAATCCACACTATTGAAATCTACTATTTTTGCCAGTTCCGGGCAAAAGAACTCCAGAAAATCTTTAAAAAAGAGTTCTACCAATCTTTTTGTAAGTTGATC
>CAYWFU010000151.1:0-3130 GCA_964457585.1 uncultured bacterium
GAAATAGGAAAATAGTAGATTACGTGTTCGTAGAGGGAAATTAATTCCATTCCACGTAACTATTCAGTGAACCGTGTTTAAGGCAAAAAAACGTGTTTATTTGACCTGGCGGACGCCAGGTTTTTTGTTTGTTTCTAGCAAAATCGGTAACTTTTCGTTATTGGGACCTGATTTTTATAACAATCAGGTCCCAGTCAGGTATCATCCGGCACTTCTTTCTCAGGAATTTTTAACTTCTGTTTAATCTTTTCTGATAATTTATGTGGCAAAAATAACTCTATTTCGTTTTCGTTAGGAGCAGAGTTTCTTTTACTACATTCCTCAAAATAGTAAGAAAGATAAGATCTTGGAGAAATACCGTGCAGTAAACAAGTTTGTATTATAGAATGCATTGCTGCCAGCAACTGTCCACCCCAAATAGAACAATTACCCCAGTAATTGTTTATTCCTAAAACAATAGGTCTTAATGCCCTTTCACAAGGATTATTATCCATGGGTATTTCTGGATGTTGCACAAACAATGTCAATCCTGACCAGTGTTGTTTCATGCTGTTCATGATTTCTATCTGTGCTGGATGTGTATATTGTTTTTCTATCTCTTTTTCCATCCAGTCAAGTATATCACTAAGTTTATTGTGATACTGATTAAAATCCTGGCTACCTTTGGTATGTTTTATTCTTTCATCATTAACATCGTAAAGTAAAGATATCTTTGTCCTCCATATCTCACACCATAGTTTCAATTCCTGGTCCTGTGGATATTTTGTTAATGCATCTTCAAACTCTCTTTTCTGGTGTGCCCAACAATATGCTATAAGAATTAGTCCCTGGTTCTGAAGTGCTTTATATGCAGAATATTTATCAGCATTCACAATGTATAAAGGTTTAGAATTGTTTGCATCTACAGGCTTATTTTTGGTCAATTTCTCTATATCATCCGGGGTCATATTAAAAAGAGTCTGGTAAAGCACTTTTGCTGAGCGTGTCGCATCAAGAACAAAAACTCGGACATTCTTACAAACAAAGCCCCATACATACCATTTGTGGTTTTTTTTTCCTTCTATTTCCTGAAAAATATAATACCCTGTTTCATCAGCATGTAAACGTTTTGTTTTTCTTAATTCTATTATCAATGCATTATAAAGAATGATAATGTAGTTGGAATATATAAACTGAAATCCACCTGTAATTGTACCACTACTAACTTCAATACCATATGACTTCATATCGGATATTTGTCGGGTTACAGGTAGATGGTTCATATATTTATTGATTAACAATTCTATCCAGAACTCTATAGAAAATTTTCCCTTCCCAATAAGTTTAGGTGGTAGCGGTGCTTTCACAAATATATGACGTTTATTACAATTACAGGTTTTTTTGTAAATCTTACGCTTCTTTACTATTCTATAATAAGTTTTTTCTACACTAATCTCACTTGACTCTTCACACAAACCAGTATCTTCCAATGGCTTACCACAAATTTCACAACACTTTTTATCTTGGGGTAAATCAATGATTTCTTCCTTTAATGGTAAATTATCATGCATCTTACGGCCATGTCCTTTATGACCACTTTTAGCACCACGTTTTGTAGTTTTAACTACATAACCACTTTCAGTTTCTTCATACTCAACTTCTTCTTGCTTTTCACTATCAGACCTTTGTTCAACTTGTTGTTCACTACCTCTGGAAAATAACATCTTTTGAAATAATCGGACATTCCCTTGCTCTTTCTCTAAGTTCTCTTTCAGTAATTTATTCTCTTTCTCTAACCCCGAAATATATTCTTTTAGTCCTTGTTGCTCTTTTTCAAGTTCAATAATATATCCGTTCTTCTTTTCAAATTCTTCTGTTGCTATCTCAATTATTTTCCTGTAGTGCTCGTTTTCCCTGCCAAGTTCCTCTATCTTACTAATTAACCCGCAAACTATCTCACAAGCATCACTACCTTGACATATTTTAACATTCAATTTTTTCTCTTCAGTTAACAACATTTCAGTACCTTTAAGTAATCCCTGCACAGAGGGTATACAAATACATCTTTGGGTTGATTGTGTATGAAATATTTCATACCTCTTCTGCCTTTTCCTTGTGTCCTGCCTAAATAGAGCCAGTTGGATGCTTTGTAGCAGGTACCAATAAATTTACCAGCATGAACAAATGTCTCAACTAAAACAGGTCTATACTTATATATAACTTCCCAGTCTCTAGGTACTTGCTTGGTGGCTATAGATAAAATTTTACTAGCTAAATTCTTCACCTTAATAAACGGTAATATCAAAAATCTATTGTTATTTATTACAAACCTTAAGTTCCTTTCTCTTTCTTCTATATTCCAGCCTATCCAGGTATCTCTTATGTTTAACTTTAACACTCCATCAGAAAATCCTATACACCCCAATATCTTATCTTCAATATAAATAAGATATTTAAGATGATGACCAACTGGTGTGCGATAACCTAAATAATGATATTTGTCTATCAAATAATTCCATCGTTTTTCTTGACCTGTCCAACTTATCATCTCTAACCTAATTTTATCTAAACTTATTTCTTCTATTTCTTCCTCTCGTATGGCCAATTCTGTTTTTTCTTTCCAGATAGTTGTCCTCCGATAACCCCCACACTTCCTTCCAATAGGTAATTTAATTAACTCTGCTTTCTCCATCCATCTCATTGCTTCAAGTAACGCAGTCACTTTTAGTCCCCCATTAGGTTGCCTCCAGTTAAGTATCTCACATATTAACTTTGATATTTTAGTTTTACTGTAGTCAGGATGTTTTTCTATTTTGTCTTTTATTATGTTAATATCCTGATTGCTAAATTTACGACCACGAAATATATAGTCTTTTGAGGTAAAGTTTTCTTGCATACTTTAAATATAGTAAAAAAATAAAAGGAACGCAAGTGGAACAAGAAAAATTTTTTATTTATTTATGGACACGGGGGGAAAGGGGACTAATAATGTTAGTCAGATAAGTTTTTTAGCGGAAAAGTTTTTTGATTAAAATAATTTTGTAAAATAATACTTGACTTGAAAAAAATTTTAGACATGGTTCAGTGAGTAGTTACGTTGGGGGTGTAACAATTGCCTTTAATGTTGATTAGGGAATGAGGTGCGCTTCCG
>CAYWFU010000152.1:0-3128 GCA_964457585.1 uncultured bacterium
AGATATAGACTTTCACTATATAAGAAGCACCAAGCTTCGCTTGGCGCACCAACGCTGAAGCTCAAGGGAATTTGCCGATTTTGGCAAATTTCCCGTGCAGCGCTTAGTTAAAATTTTTAATTTATTTTTTATTTTGCATTTATTAAGTTAATAAATTTACTCCGTCCCCAAGTCTACACTTTTGTTATAAATAAAGTTCCATTATTTTCTATTCCTATAGCCAATTGTAAGGCATCAGGTGTTTTTATTTCATATTTTGCTCTTAATTCTGCTGCCTTTTCTGCAATTATTGGGTCTATGGAATAAATAATAAAATTATTTGAATTTAGGAGAAATTGTCTATATTTTTCAACAATGTCTTTTCTTGATTTTCTTAATGGTTGTGTAAGTACTTCTGTAAGTGTGATTACAGATGAAAAAGCATTATAATTTGAATCGTTCTTGATTAATTTAAATATTTCATTTGTAACTTCACCAAAATCTTCATGTTCTTCAATGAAATATATGATTGGAGCAGTATCAAACATTATTCTTTTATGTTTTTTGATTAGTTCTTTTATTCCCATGAAGCTCTTTCCTTATTAACATATTCTTGAGCATCTATGCCTTCCCAGATTTCTTTCCCTATACCCTTTAAATCATAAATATTATTTTTTTGGTTTCTTTCCACATATGGTGAAATTTCTAACATTAATTTAGAAATAAGAATCATTTTTTCTTTATTTGTAAGTTGTGATATTTCTTGATAAATTGTTTTACGCATTTTTCTACTCCCTTCTTAAAAATTTATTTATTATATAATACCATAAAATTTATATTTTTATCAATTAATATTAATTATATCTTTAAATTAAATTAGTTATTTATTCGCATCTTCGCATAATACCTTATATAACATTTCTCCAATACTTTCAGGTACGATATTTTGTTTCCTATTTCCACTGGATTGTTGTAACGCATTTCCACTCGAATCATAAGAAATAGATTCGATAGAATTAATCATTTTTAAAGGGCAATCAATTTCAAATTTTGTTAGAGAATAGGCTTCACTATTTTCTTGAGAATTATTATTTACAGTTTTAATCCAACATTTTACAATGCCATTTTCAGAATATTCTATTGTTTTAGTATCTATGTAAATCTCTCTATTAGATTTACTATTTTTGTAAAAACTCACATATTCCCATGTTTTAGTATTCACTAAAGTCTCTCTATCTTGACTGTTTGGCAATGTCCACCACCTACCAATTTTTAATTCACAATTAGGGTCCGCTTTAATTGGGCGATTGTATTCAGCGATAGCTTTTCTAAAATTACCGGCGTTAAGATATGCAACAAAACGGTTAAAATACAAAAGTGCAAGTACAGGGAACCCGTCTTTTTCATTTTCTTTTATAAAACGTTTTGCAAAATCTTCGTATTTAGGATAACCGGAAAATTTCTGCCATAGCATTTTGGACAAAGCTTCATTTGAGACTTTGTCATATTCCGGATAAATTGCTCTAAATTTGGCAATATCCATTGGCCAAAAAATTTTACTTTCAAGTTCTAATTCAATTGCTTTGCTAAAATCCTTAATTGCATTATTGTAATCGTGAACATAGTTATAAGCATCACCTCGATTTTGATATAAGCCGGATAATACAATACCACTTTTACAATCTTTTTCTAATTTTTTTATTGCCTTATTAAAATCATTGATTGCTTCGTAATAATTTTCTAAATTAACATTACAATTCCCTCTGAAATTATATGCTGAATAGTTTTCAGGGTCCAATTCTATTACCTTATCTAAGTCCTCAATATCCAATTTATATTGTTTTAACATAAAATATATACTAGCTCTTAAGGAATAAGCATCTTTGAATTTAGAATTTATCATAATCGCTTTATTTAAAAATTGGATGCGTTTATTTTCACCCTCATATGACATATTTTGTGACAAATTTTCGCAATCTGCTAAAAGATAATAAATTAATGCTGGATTTGCTGGATTAAGATGAATAGCTTCTTCATAATCCTTAACAGCTTGAGTATAATATTTTTCATCATAAATAGTAAAGCTAGGATTGCTATAGTAATAACCTCTAAACAAATAGCTCCTATAATCTAAAGGAAATTTATTTATAATTTCATCAAAATCTTTTTTATTCCACAACAACATTTGATGCTCATCATCTGGTACGATTTCTTCTGGTTTTACATAAGACAATATATTTATTTTGTATATATTATTTTCTGTTTTACTTAAAAGAAATGCTTTTTCAAGATCTTCTATAACTTGATTATAGTTGCCCATTAGTTTATTGATTTTTGCTCTCAAGTCATACATATCTGAACATGAACTACTGAATATGCTTTTATATTTAGTTGATGAATGAAATTTAATAGCATTATTAATATCTTCTATGATTTTTGGGTAATCTTTGCTGTGTAGAAACTGATATAAATGTTTTGCTCGATAAAAATATGCGTCAGAATATTCAGGATTTTCTTTGATAAGTTTATTATATTCATCAAGCGCTTTTTTATTTTTTTCTAAATCTTTTCCGTTTTCTATAATTTTTAAAATATCGAATATCTTATTCCTCAATAAATCTTTTTCGGGGAGAGAGTCTTCTGCTTTTTTCTTGTTTTCACCACAAAGTTCTATTGGTTGATCAATTGATTTTAATTGAGCATCAGATAACTCCGCAAAAACAGAGATATTTCCTAAGCAATTTAAAAAGTACAAGCCTAAAATAATAGATATAATTATCTTCTTCATTTTTACTCTTATTTTTTTGTCTGATTTTTATTTAACTTTATTTTTAAATTAGGTTTTATATTTATTTGGATTTTATTTTTATATGAACGACCAAGCTCAGGGGCAACAGACGCGCCAGCGGCTGTTGTCCACTGAAGCGCATGTTAATATTTTTTAATTTGTTTTTATGTTTTATTTAGATTTTATTATGCTTTTATTAATTTTTATTTGTTTTAATTTAAAAGCTATTCTATGGATTGGAAACTATTCTAATTTATCTATTAAACTTGTCTATTGAAATTTATTTTTGTTTTTATTAAGTTTAAGTTTTAACGGCGAGCTGAGCGGACTTCGTATAATAAGGGTCGCAAGATTTTTTGCG
>CAYWFU010000153.1:0-3073 GCA_964457585.1 uncultured bacterium
ACCTTCAGATAATAGAAGGGACGAACAATCAGGAAGGATTGATAAACCAGAAACTACCCAAAGCCCTTGAGGCAAAGGTCACGGATGAATCCGGAAATCCAAAGGAGGGGATAACCCTATCAATGACAATAATAGCGCCTGAAGGAGCCGCGGGTTATTCAATTAATCCTCAAAATCCGCAGACAGACCAGCAAGGCATAACAAAAGCG
The DNA here is from genome assembly GCA_964457585.1 of uncultured bacterium. GTDB lineage: Bacteria > JACRDZ01 > JACRDZ01 > JACRDZ01 > JACRDZ01 > CAYWFU01. The sequence goes on from CAYWFU010000153.1 coordinate 210, forward strand.
GAATTAACTCTTGGCGACCTACCGGGAGATTACAAAATAAAAGCTAACTGTCAAGGCTGTAAAAACGAAATAATATTCACTGCAAAAGCTTTAACTGAGAATCAAGCTACAGAATTAAGAAAAATTTCAGGCGAAGAGAGCGTCCCTATAAAACATTCCGCTAATCCTTTAATAGTCCAAGCAGTTAACATCATTACCAACACTCCTATTTCCGAAGTCACGGTAAATTTTTCCACCATATCTGTGCCGCAGGATGCCGGCGATGTGTTGCTTTCGCCTAAAATCACTCAGACTGATATATCCGGCATTGCTGCGGCGATTTTAAAAATAGGCAATACTTTAGGGAACTATACTATCAGGGCTGAATGTAACCTTTGTCAAGCCAATCCGGCAGTTGATTTCAACATAAATACCATTGCACCTTCAGACACGGAATATCCTGGAAAAGAGCCGCCATATTCCAAATATACTCCGCCATTAGAACCAGATGCGGGAACAGGATATTTGGAGATTTTGTTTAACTCCAAGGATTTATTTAAAAAAATAGATACTGCTCTTGTTAACGGCACGCCGAAACAAAGAATAGGAGTTTTAAAAGGTGACACTGTTATCTTTAAAGTTCTCACTGCTCCAAATACTCCTGCGACATCTGAATTTAAATGGACATCTGCTGAGCCGAGCGGGAATGGAACTGGCGCATCCATAAGCGTTACATTTAATTCTGTCGGAGATATCCAGCAATCCGTTTCGGTGCGGAATAAGTCAAGAGCTGCAAGCATAACAGTCAAGGATTTGTCTGAGGTAATTTCATGGAAAGAATTTATACAGAAACTACCATTGCGAGACATAATAAATGTCACCATATTTGCGTCCAAAGCTTATATTGCCTCAAGAGGCATATTTGCAAATACTTGGGTAAATGGCTGTGGAGATGCATTTCGTCATGCTTATTGGGCAGCCTTAATTGCAAATGAATACCAGGACGAAACATTTGGATTTGCCGTGACTGAATCTTATGAAACAAGTAGTGAAGGAAGGCACAATGAAACAGTGATGGATTTAGAAAATGATGCTATTGGCGCATATTACGGCGTTCGTCTTCCTAAAATAAACATAGAATCTATAATGTTGTCTATAATAGAAATTCTAAACTCAGGCGAATTAACAATTTTAGACAGTCTAAGCAATCAACATCTGGAAGGACTTTTAGAAAAATACCGTTAAAGAATTATGAAAATATTAAAAATTATTTTTGTAATTATTTTTATAACGCCACATATTTATACTTATGCCGATGAACAGATGGGTAATGTTATAAAAAATAATATTCAATTGCCTCTAAATTTGTTGCCAGAAGGTTTTAAAAATATCTCTTTCGGTATATCTATTGAAGATTTTTTGAAAGCGCGAAAGAAAGCAAAACCTGAAGATAATACGCTCTGGGATATGATGGCTCGTGCAGACGGCAAGGAGACATCTTATGATAAGTTTGGGTTAATAAAAGGTTCTGGCAGCTATGAAGAAAAAATCAAACACTCGCCATTTGAGTTAACAAAATATTCTTTTGATAATTACTATTTAAGGGAATTTTCGTTTTATTATATTTCAAAAAATGTGAAAAAAGTCTTGGAACGGAGAAAAATAATTATCAAAGAATTGATTCGCCTTTGGGGTGCTCCTAATGAATTGGCGGTTTATAAAACTTTTGGTTCCGACTTCAAAAGAGAATTTTGGAATGCCATGTTAATTTGGAATTTTGGCAATGGACAGGTTCAGTTTTGGTGTCCGCAAAATATTGAGAAGGATATAATTAAAAAGAAATTAGACCCACTTCTGCTGATTATGGGATTTGGAATTGAAATGAGATTGCGTATTATGGAATTAAAAGATGTAGAAAGTGATGAAAAATTTTGGAAACGGCTTAAAATAAAATCCAAACCCGTGGCTATTAAAGATTTAAAAACAGCCGACAGAGAAATTCAGCAAGTATTCAAAGATATAGAGTTAGAAGAAATTATTCAAGATATTAAAAAAACAAAAATCAGATAACAAATAATTTACGAGGAAATTGTGAAAAATATAAAAAATTTTTTATACCTTTTTATTTTTTTAAGTTGCTCTTCGGATATTCTGCAAGCCGGATATAAATCTATTTTAATTACGATTCCGAATGATTCTGAAAGTGTCGGTCCCATGGAAGGCGTGCAAGTCAATGTCTTGAATCAGCCGGAATGGTTATTAATATTAAATAGTTCGCGGATGGGGCCGCAAATCATATACCCGGGGCTACACTATACTTTTCGTCTGGATTTTGAAATAGATCCCGCTTTTTTACAGCAAAAACTTGATTTTAGTCTTGAGGTCATACAAATAAGCACAAATGTTGTTCCGAATAGAACTGTATGGACATATACTTCTAATGATGGGTTTAAAACAGCCAGCGGAGAATGTTTTGATGATAGAGGTGCTTCTTGCGGCAGTATTATTTCACCGGACACGACAGCCCCAAATACACAATTATCTTTTATTGGCCCTATATATTCAGACAATTCGGTTGTTTTCATTTCCACTTCAACATTAATAAATTTATCCGCGACAGATCCGGAAGTGGTAAATTGCCAGACGGCAGGAGTTTCTTGGATACTGATTGGGGTTGATACTTCTGCAGTGAATACCGAAGGTTTGAGTAATTTCTTTATAACGCCCTTTTCTCTATCAATTGGAAACCACGGTTTAGTCTATGGCGCGATGGACGATGTGGGCAATTTTGAGACTCTTAAATCCACAACAGTTTATGTAGACGGGACAGCGCCAATCACTTCAATAATCTTTGGAGCGGATAAATTCAAGGCATTTGGCGCAGA
>CAYWFU010000154.1:0-3044 GCA_964457585.1 uncultured bacterium
TAATGCGTATTCTGGTGAAATCGGCCACCCATTCTGGTTGAAAGTAGGCCACTTCCTAATCATTAGCAACGTATAATTTAAACATAATCGAATATCTTGTTTTTGTCAATTAATTTATATTTTTACAATTATCACTGAACGGCCCTCCTGATATATTTAATAGAAATAATAAAAATAATAAATTGGTAAAAATAAATTAGTAAAAATTGATTAATTTAGTATAAAATGTAAACAACTTAGCAACTTGTACTATTGTCATAATAGTTATGATATAAGTATCATTTTTCATATCTATGAAAATATTATATCTGAATTAAATGGTAAATTCAAATAAAAGAAAAAAAAGTTAATATAAATTTATATTTCTGTTGTTTGCCCTGTATTGCAAAGTATTATTAATCATGCTTAAATTATATAGTTCATTTCTCGATTAAAATGTTGTGTGCAAAACATTAAATAGAATTATCCCTCGAAGGATCTGCCTCGAGGTAATTTATTTTCAGTTTACAGGTTTTTTATATATTTTTCTTACAGATTCTCCTTTCAGTTCAATTCTAAATGAGCTGTGAATTATTCTATCACAGATTGCATCAGCTATTGTCTGATCACCTATTATTTCATGCCATTTTGTTGGTGGCAATTGTGATGTAATTATTGTTGATTTTAGACCATGTCGATCCTCGAATATCTCCAATAAAGTTAATCTACTCTCTCTATCAAATTGATCTAACCCAAAATCATCTAAGATCAAAACATCTTGTTTTTGAATTTGTTTCAATTCTTTTAAGTATGAGCCGTCAGCTTTTTTTAATTTAAGACTGGAGAATAGTTTTGTACAATTGTAATATAATGTTTTAAATCCATAGATACATGCCTGATGCCCAAGAGCAGAGAGTATAAAACTTTTACCAACACCTGTTGGACCTGTAATAATTATATTTTGCTTCTTGTTTATCCAATCACAATCTATAAATCTTAACAGCATATTTTTATCGAGATTTCTTTTTAAATTAAAGTCTATCTGCTCTATTGATGCCTGGTAACGGAATCTTGCATCTTTAATTAATTTCTCCAATCTTCGATTATGTCTCTCATCCCATTCTGCATCTACAAGATGACCTAACAGCTCATCTGCTGTAAAATTATTTTTCACTCCATTTTCCATGGTTGAATGAAATGCTTTTACCATACCAAATAATTTCAATTTCTGCATCTTTTCAATTGTGGCTTGATTCGTTGCCATATTTTTTTCCTCCTTAATTGTAATATGTATTTCCTCTTATATTTTCATGTTCCGGTAGTGTGGAAAAAAGGTCTTGATTTTCTTCTTCTAATTTATCCATCCCTCGTTCCAGAATATTTTTTACAGCTTTGTAAGAATAATAATTGAAAGCAATAACTCTTTTGCATGCATTGTTTAATCTATTATCACCATATTTTTTTGATAGATTTAAAAGTCCAAGACAACTTTTAAATGCTTGCTCAGGATGTTGTTTTCGTTGAAACATTTCCTGAACTACTTTTTTTACGTTATCACCAATCTTTTCTGCCCAATTAGTTATTCGCTCAGGATTCCATTCCGAATAGAATTTATGGCTTGGTGGCATGTGATCCGACACTGTGGTATATCCAAATTTCTTTTCTCGTTTATGTATCGCTATACGAATATTATTGAAAAATATCTCAACACTTCTTTGTGTGTAAATTACCGTAACTTGTTTGCCTATATATCGAAATGGAACACTATAATAATGTCTATCCTCACGCAATTCAATGTGATAATTAAACTGTACTTTGAGATTTAAAAACTTTTTAAATTCATAATTTTCAGAAGGCAATGGCAACAGTACACTTTTTTCAATTTCATCAAATAATTGTTTTCTGCTTATTTTAACTCGCTGCATAAACATATTATTATGATTATCCAGCTTCTCTTTTATTGTTTGATTTAATTCTTCAAGAGAATAAAAAATATTGTTTCGCAGTGGAGCAAATATTCTTGTATAAATAATTTTCACGCAATCTTCAACCAGTGCTTTATCACGAGCACAATAACTTCTGGCCGGCAAAATCACAGTCCCGTAATGTCTCGCAAAATCTGCATATTCAGGGTTAATTTCAGGCTCATATTTATCAGATTTTGTTATTGCAGATTTAAGATTATCCGGAACAACTGCACGGGTTACACCACCAAAGTATTGAAAAGCATTTTCATTAGATTTAATCCAATCTTCTTTTTTCTGGCTTTCTGTGGCTTCAACATATGAAAATTGACTGGCACCTAAAATAGCTACAAATATCTCTACCTCCTTTTCTTCCACTGTTAGCTTATCAACTATTTTTAATTTTTTCCCTGTATAATCCACAAACACCTTATCTCCTGCTTTATGTTCAATATGCATGGAAATATCTGATGTATTTCTCCATACATGGAAATGAAAACAAAATTGTGGATAACTGTATCCTTCTGGATTCTGCCTGATATATTCATCCCACAAAATTTGTAAAGTAACTCCGGTTTTTTTTAATTCTTTTGTGAAATATGAAAATTGTTCTGAGAGCTTTTGATACTTTGGGGAAGATGATAATGCTTTCTTTTTTTCAAAAATATCCAGAAATGCGTCATCAGGCATGTTAATAATTTCCTGGTAATTAAGTCCTGATGTTTTGAAATCAGATAAATATTGGGATACTATAGACCTTGATACATTTAAAACTTTAGCAATTTGGCGTGCACTGAGTTTTGATTCTTGTGACAATCGTAAAATTTCTCTGATACTAATCATTGCAATTCTCCTATTTGACATATATAACCCTCCTTTTTAGTATGAGGTGATTATATATGTTTTGTTGAATTGCTAATGACCAGGAGTAATTTTTTGAGGTTTACCGAGGTGGTAAACTTTCATCCAGAATAGGTGGCAACTTTCGTCCAGAATGGGTGGCCGGTTTCGACCAGAATGCCCGGCCGGTTTGCTCCAGAATCTCCATTCATGGGCAATAGTAATCAAAAAACAACATTTGCATTATGCTGTAAACTTTTA
>CAYWFU010000155.1:0-3039 GCA_964457585.1 uncultured bacterium
ACTGTTTTGGTTTGTCATCTCTGCCTTGCATGCTGCGGGCAAAGTACGTAAAGGCTTTAGTTAAGGTTTCGATCCTTTGTTCTGGCGTCAGTTCTTTTGTTGGTGTGGTATTCATGGTATTTATGGTTTTTGTTGGTAAATATTGTAATAGCTCTTTTGCCTTGTTGATAGCCTGATGGATGTTGCATTTCTCGCTGTACTGTATAAAATCAATGGTATCGTTTCCCTTACCACAGCCGAAGCAATGCCAGGTGTTGGTTTTTGGGTAAACCTGCAGGCTCGGTTTGTCGTCTTCGTGGAACGGGCAGTTAACCAAATTATTCTTATTCGGCTGTATGCCATAATGGTTCAGGACGGTTAATATGCTTAACCGCTTTTTAATTTCTTGTATTTCCATATATATATAATTAAAAAAAATAATTTAAACAACCTTTGAGGTGCAAAAATAACACTTTAGGTTTTACAAACAAATTTTTCTGATTTTTTTCTTACAGATTAGGTTTGTATATTTGCAATGTCAATTACAAAACAATAATTTTTACAACATGATAGGTTTATCAAACAGATTAGTCAATATCCGGAAAGAGAAAAAAATATCCCAGTGCGAACTTGCCGAAAAGGTCGGTATTCATAATAATGTACTTGGCAGATATGAAAGAGGCGAGGCGACTCCATCGGTTGAGATAGCAGCTAAACTTGCCGACGCTTTATGTGTTTCGCTGGATTATCTGGTTGGTAAAACAGATGTGGAACTGGATCAGACCATTTTAGATAAAGTGATTTCTATTCAGAAACTCCCTGACGAAGATAAAAGTTGTATTATGTATTCTCTTGATGGTTTAATTCAGCATGCAAAAACCCGGCAAGCATACGTAAGTAAATAACATGACAGAACAAGAATACCAAAAAATTAAAAAAGAGCTATTATGCAAATCCAAAAACAAAGGACTTGACCTTTGGGAAAAAATATTCGAACATTACGGTTTAGATATTGAAAATGCTAAAACTACTGGCGTTTACCTAAAAGAAATGAGTGGGTATATAACTTTGTACTTTGACGAAGAAAAAGACCAATGGCTTACGAAAAATACTTGCCCTAAAATGAACTAAAAACCCCGGAATTGCCGGGTTTCTTTTTTCCTTCGTCCTTAAAACTAACCTGCAGCAACAACTTGCCCGGTAATATTTCTTTGTCCTTATATAAAACAAAAAAGCCACGCTAAACAGCCTGGCTTTTTGGTTTCTGTTTTTCCCAATATCGGGAAGGTTTTTTTGATTTTGCGGGGGAGTTTGCGGTGGAAATATTTCAAGAAAAATTACGATTTTTGATAAAATGACTTTTTAAAGCGGACTCAATAGTTCTTTTAATCACCTAACGGAAAAGCGGTGTAATTATCTTTATCCCAATAATAAATCTTGCTGGATTTTTCAAAAATTGATAAAATTATTGCATCATAAAATAGTATTAATCTTCCTCCAATACCTTCAATTTCTCCTGTTTTTTGAACATACAAACCAACATTTATTATTTTATTAATAAAATTACCAATGTCTTCTATTAAAATGAATTTGAATTCTACATCATTTACTCTATGAAATGCTCCAAGAAATAACTCTTTCTCATTATTCATTAGTAATAACGCATAATCTGTCAATCCGTCCCCATTAAAATCTCCAGCAATATAATACGGTATTGATAGACTATCTTCATAAAAAAGATTCCATGCCTTATCAAAGTCACTTAAATCCGGAATATGATAGTTTGGGATCGCGATTTTTACATATTTAATCAAAATTTCAGGAATAGTTTCATTCAAATTCTGATTAAATAAATGCGTCTCATTTTCCTTTTTAAAACTTGCTGTGGTATTTAAATTAGAAATACCTTCAGTAGATAAGTTTCTATGAAAACAAGAATTATAAAAAATTACTAAAGAAAAAATTATTAATACTGATTTCATCTTGTAAAAGTCAAATGACCGTGATCATTATGTCCTCCTAATTTTTTTGTTTTATTTCCACCAAATAAATTAATCATATCTACCCCTGCTATTTTCCATACATTTTTATTGGACACATAGTTTTTACCAAATCCCCAGTCTTCTGCTCTAAATAAGAGAAAGGCATTATTAACTTTATTAAAACTAGAACTTGTTGCTAAGCCTCGAAAACTTTGATTATTTGAGTTTAAATACCTAAAGTCTATACTGACACCAGAACCACCATTAGGACCACCATGTAACTGATGATCATTTCCGGGGGAATAACCCCAGGCATTAGACATATCATCTAAGTCTAATCTAAAGCTATTGTCAAGCAAATAACTCTCTGTTACTAATCCAAGCATAGCCGCGGCTGCTTCTGGTTTTAAATATCGATCTCCAGGACCTATATTAGTATAAGTTGTAGAATACTCCCCTTCAGCGCAGCCATCTGTAGATGTTGTCGTTTGAACTTCCGCTTGATCTTCTATTCCGTATCGTCCAAATCCTAAACCTGATTCTGGAAATTGAACCAATCCAAAATCATTAATATTCATAGTTTGTGTAGTTACTAACTCATTATTAAAACCATATACCCTAAACGTATGATTTTCACTATTTTTAACTGAAGTACGATCAAAATTGTCTCCATTAACATGAATATCAAATGTATCTGTTCCCATGGGATCAATGAACCAAATCGGGTTATTTGCAAAACAAACATATGGCGATTCATGGGGTTTTACAACCGGATCCGGTTCCCATCTTCTTAAAATTCGACTATCCATCATCCAGTATTCCGCCGTATAATGACTCCCCCAACTTCCCGTAATTTCAGGGTCACTTTCCTGCGAGTTATGTCCGAAACGATATGAACCCAAATTGTAGCTTCGTAAGGGCATGGGTTGACCACCAGGGTAGTAATCGTTTGCCGATAAAACCCTCGCCCAAAACCCTTGCGACAAGTCATTTACATCATTCGGCTCCTTCACATCACTAACTACAACACGTACATTCCCCAAATGGTCGCTCTTTTCACGTTTTTTTCCATCTCTTC
>CAYWFU010000156.1:0-3034 GCA_964457585.1 uncultured bacterium
ATGTTCGTGTAGTAGTTAGTGATGTGAAGGAGCCGAATGATGTGAATGACTTGACACAAGGGTTTAAGGTGAAGGTTTTATCGGCAAACGATTACTACCCATTTGGTAGTTTGATGCCGGGGAGGAATTATAATGCGAATTTTTACAGGTATCTTTTCCAGGGTCAGGAACATGATGATGAATTTGCCAATGTAACCGGAAGCCATTATTCGTTTGCATATCGGGTAGAAGATTCGAGGATTGGGAGATTTTTATCGATTGATCCACTTTCGGCTAAATATCCCTATAACAGCCCGTATGCGTTTAGTGAGAATCGTGTAATTGATGCTATTGAACTTGAGGGATTAGAAAAGGTTCTTATTGTTGACCAGAAGAATAGACCTCAAGATAATGGAACAGCTGAAACTAGTTATACAGGTGAATTCTATTATCTTGATAAAAAAACTGGGGATGTGAATGGTCCATATGAAGGTAGTTCTTATCCAAACTCTAACTCCAATACAGATAACTCTACAAATTGGAATACTTTGAATGAAGGTACTCACATATATAATAATAGGGACGGGCATAAAGGGGCTACACAAAAGGGATTGAATATTGTGGATGAAAATGATGAACGCAATGCTGAAGGAACTGATAAAGATGGGAATCCTGTAACAATGGAATTAGTTAATATTCATGAAGGGTATAGTAATAGTGGAAATTATAATAGTCGTGGTTCGAAAGGATGTCCTACACTCAATCCTGAGAATGAAAATGATTTTTTTGAAAATTTTAATTGGACAAATACAACTCATACCACTGGTGATTCAAAAGGAACGATAAAAGTTGTACGAAGTGGTTTACTTATCAAAGCATCTGAAATAACTAAATTAAAGATAGAGGGGAAATTTATAAAAAATTATAATAAGTTATTTCAAACAGAAACAACGTCAAGAGATAATACATCAACTACTACTTATGTTCCTAAATAATTAGCAAAGTATGAAAACGGTATTTTTAATATTCTATATTTCATTATTATCATGTTCGCAAAATGATTCGGTTAATCCAAAGCCTATTTTAATGGTAGAGAAAAGAATTATAGAAGATAAAATTAATATAACCTATGGTAAATTTCAAGATAGTAAAAATGTAACTCAATTGGATACGATAAGATGTAATATAAATCTTGTTGCAAAGTTGAGTTTGTCAATTGATAATCCTGAAGATAAGGATATACTTAACTTCTTATTAACTTTTAGTGAGTCATGTAATTCTAATATTGAGTATAGCGAATTTAGCAATGAAATTTTATTTGATTTATTATTTCATTATCCAAATAAGGTGGTTACGTATCTAAGCAATGATAAAGTAAATTCGCAAATAATTTTGACAGAATTTGAATCACCTATAAATGATAAATATAATATAGATGATATTCTTAAAACTGTTGAAAAAACTGATGAATGTCAAATGAAGAAAAAAGTTATTGAGCATCTTAGAAAACGCTGAAACAGTAGGTAGTGTTCCAAAATGCTCAATCTTCCATCCCCGCGCCAGCAAGTGTTCCGCAAGGCAACTCCGTCACGCCGGATTTGCAATCCATCGCTAAGGTTTGCCGGAGTGGAAGTAGGATAAAGAGGTTAGGTTTTGGCTTTTGATTTGGAACAAAGAGATTATATTAAAAGCCTGGCAGGAATGTTAGGCTTTTTCATTTTGCTAATTGTTGCTGAATATTTGTTCTGAACAGATAGGCATCAATAAGGTCTTTAACTATATTTTGTTTTTCTTTTGGGAGATTGTTAATTGATTTAAATTGATTTAAAAGTTCATTATCATTTAAAGTTTCCTTTGCTTTTTGGTCTTTATCACCATTTATAAGAAAGTCAATTGAAACCCCAAATACACCGCCAATTTTTTTAAGCACATCAGCAGGAGGCTGTACATCTTTTGTTTCGTAGCGCACTAATTGAGGATGCGAAATATTAATTTCTTTGGCGAGCTGTTGTCGTGTAAGCCCTAATTTTTTTCTGAGTGTATATATTCTACTGCCAAGTGTCATAATTTACCTTTTTAGATATTTATTAACAATCTATTTATCTGCAAAGATAAGTATTTTGAAATTAATTTATTCTTAATGGTTAATAACTTTTTGTGTTTATATTTTGCTAATTTATCTTTATTGATTTCATTTGCTCATAAATGATAAATAAAAAGTTATCAACAATGGAAATAACCGAAATAAAACAAAGGTTAACCATCAACCATGTATTAAACCATTACGGCTTAAAACCCAACAGCAACAACCTTCTCAAATGCCCGTTCCATGAAGATGACAAACCCAGTCTGCAAATTTACCCCAAAACCAACACATGGCATTGCTTCGGCTGTGGCAAAGGAACCGACCAGCTCGATTTTATACAGTTAAAAGAGAACTGTACAAAGCATGAAGCAATACTGAAAGCGGTGGAGATGACCGGTAACAAACCATTAACCCTAATAACAAAACATATGAATGATAAACCAACAAAAGAACTGACGCCTGAGCAGAGAACCGAAACCTTAACCCGGGCCTTTACCTATTTTGTCCGCAGCATGCAAAGCAACGAAAAAGCCAAAGCATACCTTCAAAGCCGTGCATTGGATGCGGCTAAAATCACTGTCGGCTACGATGGTCACAACTTCCATAAAAGCCGTGAAATTACACCGGAGCTAAAAGAACTGTATCTAATCACCGGACTGATTTATCCCGACAAGTTCGGCAGGGCGAACAACTATCACAGTTTTTTCGACGGCTGTATAGTGTTCCCCACTTACAATGAGAAAGGCGAAATCGTCAACCTTTACGGAAGATGTACAGACGAAACAAAAGATGGTTCGACTTCGCTCACCACAAGAAGTAAACACCGGTATTTACCAGGGAAGCATCAGGGACTTTACCCCTGCTACCCAAAAGCAGAAACAGAAAAATTAATAATAACGGAATGCATCATTGATTGTGCAACGTTGTTGCAAATCCCTGAAATAACAAGCAAATACGGGCTAATGAGTT
>CAYWFU010000157.1:0-3029 GCA_964457585.1 uncultured bacterium
ATTTTTCTATGTCTTTCTTTAATGCCAGCAGCGAGCGGATGTCTTCAACCAATTGAACCGGCGAGGGAACGTTGGTAAATGTCATGTTGTGAATAATATTATTACGGATACCTGTAATTATTTTATGTTGTTCCGTGTCTAACGGTTTGTTAAGGTTTTGCGATATGTTCCAGATAAACATTTTAAAATCCGGATTTGATGTTATCTTTTTCTTCGCTTCATTTATCTGATATAATGATACCGGTTCTTCTTCATTTCCGAGTTTTCTGCCTATGGAACTTCCTATGATATGAACGGAGCAAACCGCTTTTGTTAAAAATTTGGATACATTAAATTTTAACAACTCTTCATCAATAGGGCAATCAATCATCGGTATTATATTCATCCCCGCTTTTTGCAATACCAATGCCGTTTCGTCTCTTGTTTTTATACAATCGTCTGCTGTCCATGCCAGGTATACTGATTTTGAAACGCTTTCCTCTTGGGCATCAATGACAGTACCTGTTTTTTGAATTGACTGAATACCCGTTAATATCTGAATAATGGCATTGGCTATTTTCTTTATTTGTGTGCTGAATAAGGTTCCTCCATGTCCAAAATAATCGTCTGTTGGTTTAAGCGGACGGTTAACACCCTCAATCATATTAAAAATAAAATTGAACGACTGTATATTCCCTTCCAATTCCTTTTCCATTTTCATCAGTTCTCCGGCTGAAACAGGATTTATTATTACTGGCAGGATTCTGCTTACCCCGGATCCACAGGGAAGGGTAATATTCAAACCTATTTTGTCATTACTGCATTGCCGTTTGAAGCTTATCAGTTCCCGCCAATTTTCTTTTTCCTCATTGCAGTAATCTGTTGATATTACCGGAATGAATATCAACGAATCCGGCATACCCGCTTCGGCTTCAGGGATGTCATGACTTAATTTTATAGTAACCATCAATCGTGAACTCGTTTTAAGTTCTTCCTGTAGTTTTACTACAAATTTTTTCACCCATTCATATACCCTGTCGTTCCGGCAATGGCTTATATAAATGTCAACAGTATTGTCCGTTTGCTTTTCCATACGCTGAAAATTTTTACTTTTTATTAAAATTTAAAAATAATATAATTAATCGGAATCTTTCAAAATTGCTGAAAAGTAGTTTACAATAATCAATTGTTTCATTGCTTCATTGTTTCATTGTTATACTGCGAATGGGATAAATATGTACATTACAAATTAATTCTCAGTGAAACTCTTTTTTTTCTCTGTGAACACTGTGTTAAAAAATTCTTCAACACAGAGAACACGGAGTTGACAGAGTTGCACAGAGCAATATAACCATTTAACCATATAACCATTTTAGTACCTTAACAGTAAAATCTCCGCACTTTTTGGCAAAAAATCAAAAAACAAATCACAAAAAACAAATAATATTCAATTTTTTAAAAATACAAAATTCCAAACAAAAACAATGTGACTGATTGTCACGATCAGCAATTCAGAATGAATTTTTTTTGATAGCGTAAATTGAGACTGTTGCTAAAAGAGCAAAGTTCGGCCATGCGATAGTTGATCGCAAAAATTTATTTCTTATTTTTTTTATGCTTGTTAACCTCCTTTTTTTAAACGGTCTTGCCCTGAATGATTGAGCAGGGATTCTCATGCCACCCAGTATTGTGGCGTTTAGTTTTGTCAGTATCGCATTTGACAATTACTTACAAGTATGCGTTCTACTTCCGGTTGATTGATATATCCTGCCAGCATGAAGCATAACAGGCATTCCCAGAGAGAGAGTAATGTATCCTTAGTATCTATGAGAGGATTAAAATTTTTCACTTTAACAGCTAATTGGTTTATCATGTGAGCAATTTGTAAACACTGATAATAATTTTTACGGGCATTAAAATTTAACCTCGCATATTTGTGTTCCAAATTGTAGCCCTGATTCTTTTGGCTGTTAAATCCTTCATTTTCTATATTCCATCTCAATCGCCCGTGATGGCTCAAAGATGCAACATTGTCTTTATCAATTTTCATATTAGTTACGTGAACAAACCGACATTTTTCTTCTTTGTTTTTCTTTATTACACGTTCTACACATTCTATCCAGTTTAACTCAAAGCCATGATATGTCAAACCATTAATAAAGCGGTAGTAATGAATAATTTTTTCTTTCGTAGTGTATTTTATTATCTTTTCAAGTGGTTTGTCTTTTGCAATTAATAATTCAAAATTGATGTCTTCCCATACTGTCTTTAGATTGCCGTCTTTTAGTGTTATGATAAAATTCCAATTATTGTTATGACAAATCTCGAAAGTGGTCTGGTTCGGATACAAACCATCTGCCGCTATACATATAGGCAAACGCGGAAATGATTGCTTTAACTTTTCTGCAAGTCTTGTAAACGCTTTTTGTTCGCAGTCCTGCTTTTCGTAATTTCCCGTGTTAGATATCCACTCTGTTGCTATAGACAAACTCAGACCGTTTGCACATACAATTTTTGCTTCTAACACTGGAACCAGCCATGTTTTCTTACCTGTTTTGCTTTCTTTAAACGGACATCCCGGATAAGGTTCATAATCGTAAGAACTTATTACGGTTCCATCAATGGCCACTATATAATATCCGAATAACTTAAATTTCTGTAGCGTTTTTCTTTCTATCAGGCATTGTATCATTCGTTGCTTTATCTGCTCTAAGTCTTCGGCTTTCAATGTTTCCAAAAAGACGTCTACCGTATCCATATGCGGTAAATTAAGTCCGAATATTTTTTGATAGTTCTTCCGGAACAAACCCTTACGTGAACTGTTATTCATGGCATTACGGCTGCCTCGTTTGAATAAAAACATGCTTATACATGCCATGAGTAGCTCTTTGACATCATATTCCGGCGATTTGCGATAATCCTTCAGGCAGGATAAATCGTCTAATAAGGTCGGAAAATGCCTTCGTAAGGTTAATAGAATTTGTAGTGCTAATTGCCTTCCTTCAAATTCTTGCCGTTTTATACGGCATGACTGTCGTTTCTGATTAATG
>CAYWFU010000158.1:0-3011 GCA_964457585.1 uncultured bacterium
AGTTATAATATTCCCAGATCATGTTTGCCATAAATTCCCTGATGTTAAATTCTCCGGTTGTTTCAAATTTGAAATTTGCCAAAAGTTCTTCTTTGGACATCAGGCGTATCTCTTTGTCAAACTTTCTTAAATTCTCGTCAATGATTGCCTGATATTTTTTACTCCACGGGGTAACGTGTTCAAGGGAATCAATTTTAAAATACTTTTTCACCTTTGCAGAATTAAAGGCACTAACCGGAACTTTTAGCCCTGTATGTTTCAGACCGATTAAACGCCCTCTGCTTTCAGTGAGTGAAGGTTCCAAATAATCCAGATGGTTTAAATTAACAATATGGTTTTCATGGGTTTTGATGAACTGGGGGAACTTTATTAGGAATCTTTCAAAATCCTTTAATTCAAAAGACTTTTTGGTCTGGTATTTCTTCCCGGATTTATCAAAAATTTCCAGCCCTTCTTTTTCGCCTGTTTTTACAATCTGAATGTCATTAACCTTAAGTGCTGCTTTTGTACCTTTGCATAGGATTAAAATTTTATCATCAGTTAAACCAAATTTTTTATACAGGCTGTTTATTTTCTGTTGTTCAGTCTTTAAGTCTGTCAGTTCTTTTATGAGTTCTTCAAGTTCAGGCATGGATTCGACAAGCTCACCAACCATGGTTATTTACCCAGCCTTTTTTCAAACTCTTTTAAATAATCACTGCTGACTTTGGCGATAATGTCAGGAGACAAATTTTTAAAAGTTAAATCCCTGCCTCCGGGTATAACTTTAACAGTGTCAACCCGATTAAGATTAACAATAAAACTCTTATGGGTTTTCATCATCCGGGGATCGTCTTTTAATTCTTTGGCGGTTTCACCTATGGAGTCAAAATTAATATATTTCTCACCGGTTGCTGTGTAAATATCTAAACCTTTGGGATTAGTTGTAATAAAACTAATTTCAGAAATTCTTAAAAGTTTCTTTTTATCTCCGTCCTGAACCCAAACACTTTTTCCCACAAGTTCCAAAGTTTTTAAAACTTCTTCCTGTGTTTGCCTTAATTGTTTAATTTCTGCAAGCAGGTCATTTAATAAACTATCGTCTCTTTTTGGCATAATGAAGCTCCCACAAAATATCTTTTTAAATTATACACTTTTGTCCATTTACTATTGGATACCCATGTAGCAATGCACAATAATATTGCTTATTGTGCGCTATTAAAACAACTATTAATGGGTATCTAAAGTTCACTGAGTCTGCACCTGCTCATTTATTTTTAAAGCTAAAGCGCTCAATAACTCTGTTTTAAATTACTCCTACGTACTCAATAACTCGAAAAATAGGACTACAAAAATTTATAATTCCGTTCCGGTGAAAGCCTAACCATTGCAGTAGTATTATCATCTCGCAAAATTTTAATAAAATCTTTTGCCTGTTCTCTGTCCTGCTTACAAATATTATATTTTGCTCCATTAGAAAATATAATATAAGTTGCTTTTTGTGCCTGTTGTATCAATTGCTCCAATTTTTCTTCTTCTTCTTTCAACTTTAGTTCATCTTGTATTTTTTTAGGCATTGTCCAATCTTCTTCTATTGCTTTTTTTAACATAGCAGGAGGGTCTTGAGCTTGCCGGTAAGGCAACCAGTTAATTTGTCGGTCAATTTTTTCTAACGGATGTTTTTTTGTTAAATTATGTGCCACAAATGCGGTAATACCTATTGTTATAAGTTTTTCATAGATAATATTTTCGTTTATACTTATAAATTCTTCTTTCTGTTTTTTGATTTCTTGTTCTTGTATTGGTTGCCCTTGTATTGGGGGTTCTAAATGGAATAATGATTTCTTAGGTGATTGAAATTGGGAATTTACAATAATATAAAATTTTAAAGCGATAAATCTTTTTTGTTGCCGTTTATATTCTACTTTAAGAATCAAATCCGATATTTCATTTATTTCTTTTATAGCTGGTTTAACGATATTTCTATTTAAAATTTTAAATTCTATATATTCATCTTCCTGAAAGCCTAAAAGTTTTTTAAATTTTTCTATGGGAATCAATGGAGTTTCGCTTAAATTAACATAATCCAGACAAAAAAGATATAAAGCTAATGAATGTTTACTATTAAAATTTTTGGACATTAATAAACTGATTTTTGTATATATTTCAGGATTATATAATTTTTCTCGAAGAAAATGACTAAATTCATAATGGCATATACCATTTTTAATTTCAATTGATGATAATAAAGTAGAAGCTGCCCATATATTTTTTTTATCTTTACCTAAAATATTCCATTCTACAAGACATGTCATTAAGGCTTTAAGCGAGGTTTTTAAATGTTCTTCATTAGTACTTGTATAGTTTAAATGTTCCATTAATTCTTTTACAGTAATAGTATAAATTCCTTTTTTGGGTAAATCATTAAAGGCATTGGCTAATAATATGAGCCATGATTTTCTTTGTAATAAATTTACTATATTTGTAATCTGAATAGCGGCACTATGTAACTTTAATTCATTTTTTTGTATTAAATTTTTTGTCATAAATAAATTATATCATAAATTATATGAAAAGTGACAAAAAAATAAAAATCTTAAGTCACCTTTCATATCAAATCCTGTCACCTTTCATATCAAATCCTGTCACCTTTCATATCAAATCCTGTCACCTTTCATATCAAATCCTGTCACCTTCAATCGCCGTAAGTGGCTAAAAATGAGTGCTCCATCTTTCGTAAACATATTAAACAGTATTTAAACATTTAAACAACAACAACACGTGGTTGAAATTTATCCTAAATGTATAAAATGTATATTATGTTGTTGTTAGTGTTTTTTTTTTTAAGATAGAAAAGAGTGAGATTTAATTTATCCTAAATGTATAAAATGTATATTATGTTGTTGTTAGTTTTTTTTTTTTTTAAGATAGAAAAGAGTGAGATTTAATTTATCCTAAATGTCCAGTTATACCCATATTTGAACGTGATAAAAAGCAAAAATTTTACTAAATTTTTAGTCTATCCTGACGGC
>CAYWFU010000159.1:0-2938 GCA_964457585.1 uncultured bacterium
GGTTATGATGGGGTTTTAAGTGGTTCGGGAAAAAACCTCGCTTGTTTTAGGACTAATATCAAAAAGCTCTTGTTAAACCATAGTGTAAATATGGAAAATGTGATTAATTTTTGTGGTCAGGAAGTTTAAATTTAATCTGGTATACTCAAATGACAGCTTTTATCATTTAGGCTTTCTAAATAGCAGGAAGGAGCTTTTCCCCAGCTTATTGTTGCTTCTCCACCCTGTAAAATTGCTCCATGACAATAAGAAAAAGCGCAAATATTGTTTGTATCAGAATAGTCAGAATCTTGATGTGCAAGAAAAATACTGGAAGAATCTGTCCCCCATTCAAAAGGATGCGGATACCCTTTTTCTCCGCTTAAATGACAACTATAACAGCTTATTTGAGATATCCCACCTTTATAATTTTCTCCATGGCAGGAAATACATGAAATATTTTCTATTTTTACTTCTGCCGCATGCTGATGAAGCCATGCTTCATTGTGCTTATTTGCGCCTGGTCCTTCATGGCATGTATAACAGCTTACACCGCTTTCCCCACCTTTGTAATCTGCGCCATGACATTTAGCACAGGAATTTGTTTCTTTTTGAGCCATAATTTTATGCCCATTGTAAATCCATGGTAATGGATGAGCAACGTTTTCTAAATGACAATTAGAGCTGGAACAGCTGATATTGCTAATACCGCCTTTATAATCGTTTCCATGACATTCTGTGCATGATAAAATTGAAAATGTTGGATTTTGTCCGCTATTTTTATAAGTATGATTTTTTGCAAGCCACTCATCCATATGCTGCCCATTATTGCTAATAGGTGAATCCTGACTTTTTTTAGAGCATGCAAAAATAGTTATTAAGAATAAAAGTATAAAAATAATTTTTAATTTTTTCATATTTTTTTTGATTAATCAGCCTTTTTTAATTTAAAGTACAGGAATTTGAAACGCTCGATAAATCGAGCAACTACATTGAAAATTTTGTAGTTGCCTGATTTATCAGGCTTAATTTATAAAATTTTTTTTACTGCTTATGACATGCTTTGCAAGTTCGATTGTTTTTTCTTCCATGACATTTAAAACATCTATCAGATAAAATTTTACCATCAATTCTATGCCGTATAATATAATCTCCTTCATGGGGATATACTCTATCTGGTCTTTCCCCATTTTTATAACTTGGCAGAGTTATGTCTTTATTGGCATGACAGGTTATACAAAAATTTTGTTTATGGCAGAGAGTGCATGCTTCTTCTTCATGAACGACATAGATTTTATGATTATCAATAAAACTGGCTGTATGTTCTAATGATTCAAAAAGAGAAGATATTTTATCTTCGTTATTGTTATGACAATCTGTACATAAAATTCTTGTTTTAGGTAAAGCGGGATGAGAAATTAATCTATATTTTCTCTCAGGAAAAATCGAACTGCATGAAGAGAGTATAAATATACTTAATATAAGCAAAATATTTTTTTTCATTTTATCCCTTTGTAACTATTCAGATATTTAGCCTGAATACCTTCCACCTTCAGTCTAACCACCTGAATAATTACATCCCTTTAAAAATTATAATTTAATTTGAATATACTTTCTAAATTATATTTATAAATTGAATTAATTTGATAATCTAAAGTTCCAGTTGCTAAAATATTTTTGTTAAAATAATACCCGCCTGTTATCATAAACTGATATGCTTGACGCCGATTATATATAGATTTATTATAAAAAATTTGAATAGCTTCGAAAGAAAAAAGGGTTTTATTATCATCCAGTCTGAAAAATTCTCTTGTTTCATTATATTTGGTAAGCTGTCTCCCAGCATCCATTCTGTGGAAAGAAATTCCAAATGTATTTGTTGTCAGCATTCGATTACGAACTTCTCCACCATAATATTTAATATTCCTTTTTTGATGAAATTTAAAAGTCTGGTAATCTATTAAAAGAGAATGATCTCCCGAGTAATTAATATCAAAAATTGTTTTCCATTTCTCAGCAGTTTCATTTTCCAGATTAGAAAATATACTGGAAGTTGAAGCAGGGAAAATATATTTGTAATAATCTTTTTTATATTCCTCAGTAAAAACAAAATAAGGATTAGGAAAATAATTGATAAAATAATTTTGATGCGATATTCTTTCTGAATCAAAATTATAATCAAGCAACCCTACAAATTGAGTATCTTTTTGAAATAGATAATAAAGATCAAAGCTCCCTTCTTTTCTGAATAAAATAGAAGAATCATATTCTTCTAAATAGGAAATCCCAAGTTCAGCATTTTTTCCCCATTTTTTGCTTAATCTTCCTCCTGAGACTTTATCTTTCTGACGAAATTCCTCATCTTTTAAATCCAATGGTAATCCATGATACAAATGCAATTTAATATTTTTTTTAAAATTTAGCGCTGTAAAGAGTCCATCTATTTGTTCCTGGCGGGCAATTCCTTCATTTAAAAAAAATCTGCCGATTTTTAAATCAATTGGATATTTGTCAAAATAGTATTGAAAATACGCAGAAGAAATTTCATTATCTTCAAATTGCTTTTCTTCTTTTTCTTCGGATAAAAGATTTTTACCCCATCCTGAAATATTTAAGGAATAGTTTTCTTTATCAAATGAAATATCATAATATTGAATCAGCCTAGAGAATAAAACGTCTTCTGTATCTTTTTTATTATCCTCTTTAAAAGAAATTAAGGTATTGAAATTTCCTTTAATATCTTCTTCTGAATAGATGGAATATGGAGTGTATAAAAAAATAAATATATATATAATCACAAAAATATATTTTTTTATCATTTATAAATAAGATAGCATATAAATTAAAAGATTTCTACAATATTAAATGAAAAACCTCGCAGCAAGCTGCGAGGTATCTTCTGTTTCTGATAGGAATATTTTATTATTTATATTTGTGCCAATTCATCCCTGCAGTAAAC
>CAYWFU010000160.1:0-2922 GCA_964457585.1 uncultured bacterium
CTTTCATAGGAAAAATAGGAAGAGATGGAAAAAAACGTGAAAAGAGCGACCATCTGGGGAATGTACGTGTAGTAGTTAGTGATGTGAAGGAGCCGAACGATGTGAATGACTTGTCGCAGGGGTTTAAGGCGAAGATATTATCGGCAAACGACTACTACCCTTTTGGAAGTTTGATGCCGGGGAGGAATGTATATCCGGATAAATATCGGTTTGGGTTTAATGGGATGATGAAGGATGATGAGATTGCAGGGGTGACGGGAAGTCATTATACTGCGGAATACTGGGAGTATGATAGCAGGATTGGGAGAAGATGGGAAAATGATCCTGTTGTCAAACCGCATGAAAGCCCTTATGCTTGTTTTGCTAATAATCCGATATGGTTTGTTGATCCTATTGGAGCAGACACTTTTGATATTCATGTTAATAAAAGAGATTTCAATCGAAGTAAAGTAAAAGGAAGCACAAGCGATGTATTTAGAATTTATGACTATGAAGATAATTTAATCAACACCCATACATTAGAAAGAAATGAATTTGGACTCGTTCAATTTCCGGAATCAGGTTTAGGTTTTGATCAATATAATCCGGATCCAAATTATCAACAAACAATACCTGTATCATCAAAAGAAGGATGTGAGAAAGGTGAAGTTTCCACAACATATTATAATATAGGGCCGGGTGATAGATATTTAAAACCAAAGACAGCAGCAGCATTATTTGGGCTTACTGCTCAAAGCCATTTGCTAAATCCCGATTTTAGAGTCGATTTAGGTGATATGTCAAATGCATGGGGTTTGGCACCGGGATTAAATAGACATAAAATGCATGGAGGTATTAGAGGATTTTCCGGATTGTCTGTAGATTATCGTTATTTAGGTCATAATGAGCAAAGTTTTCAAGGTTATGTAACTGATCCTGCATTTGATAAATATAGTAATTTGTTTTTTATTTATAGGGCAGAAGATTGGGGCTTCAGATTAAACTATGTATCAGCTAATAAAACACCATGGACAACTTTAGGTATTAATATGTTACGCATCTTTGGTTCAACATATACTAAAAATTTATCAAACCATGAGCATCATGGACATTTAACCTATACAAAATAAATGAAAAAGTTTTTTTTCAATATTATTTTAGTATGCATTACTTTACTAACATATAATGTTGGTTGCTCTCAACAAAATGAAAAATTGAGCAATAATAAAAGAATAGAGATACCTGAGGAACTATTAATGTTTATTAAACAAAAATTACCTTATTATCATATACCAAATATTAATGAATACATAAAAGAATGGAGTATCTTTTATAATTATAATTATCTTCAAATTCCTTATTTTGTCAAGGGTGATTTTAATGGTGATAAATATGAAGATTATGCTTTATTGTTATTAGATACATTAAATCAGTTATCTTTATTCGCATTTAATAAGAAAATAGATTCCGATTATTCTGAATTTTATATAAAAAATATCGGTTATAATGAAAAAATTGATGTTGGTCTTAACATATATATAAAGGGTGAAAAATTAGAAGGAATAGATGGAAAAATATTACTACATAGAGATGCTTTTATAGTGAATATATTTGAAACTTCAAGCCAATTATATTATTGGGAAAATGGAGAATATAAAGAATTCTGGCTTAGTGATTAGTTATTCGTGGCCTAACCCGTACTAAATCCATCGCAAAACCAAAGAAAGTGTTCCCGATATCGGGAAAAACAGAAACCAAAAAGCCAGGCTGTTTAGCGTGGCTTTTTTGTTTTATAAAGAATACAATTTTTGTATTTACAAGTTTTTCTTATCTCGAAAGTTGTTGAACAGTAGTTTTAAAAATAAAAGCATCTAAAAATTCCTTAAGTAATATTTTTTTACTATCAGGCATTTTATCAATCTTTTTAAATTGAATAAGTAGTTCATTGTCTTTAATATCACTTTCTGCTTTATCTTCAATGGTTCCATTCATTAAATAGTCAGGTGAAACTTCTAAAACCTTAGCAATACGATTTAATACTTCAGCAGAAGGTTTTGCATCACCTCTTTCATATCTACCAATATTACTGTAATGCACATTAGAAACTTCAGCTAATTCCTGTTGAGATAAATTTTTGTTTTTACGAGCTTGTTTTAATCTTTTATCTAAAGACATAAAATATTACATTTTTAAGTTATTAACAATGCAAATATACTATATATGCACAAAACAAGCAATGCAATTGACGTAAATGTGAATAACTTTTGTATAATAAATTTTTAATAATAAAGCGAATGTGATAAGTTTGCAGTAAAAGTGAATAAAAAAAGTTATCAACATGCCCAGTTTGCACGACCTTCTAACCCACGCCGAACTCCCCGAAGTTATAACCGCCCTTGACAAAGCCATGTGCTTTATAGTGCTTTACCTGCGCTACGAGCCGACAATGTTAGAAGAAGTGCTCGAATGTTACGATAACCTTTACACCCTACGCAAAGCAATACAAACCAATAAACCCGCTGAACATGGAAATATCTGAAATCAAATCCCGGCTAAGCATATTAACCGTTCTAAAGCATTACGGACTTGAGCCCAACAAGAGCAACCTGCTTTGCTGCCCGTTCCATGAAGACGACAAACCCAGCATGCAGATTTACCCCAAAACCAACACCTGGTATTGCTTCGGCTGTGGCAAGGGAACGGATACCATTGATATTATTCAGTACAGCGAGCAGTGCAACATCCATCAGGCTATCAACAAGGCAAAAGAGCTATTACAATATTTACCAACAAAAACCATAAATACCATGAATACCACACCAACAAAAGAACTGACGCCAGAACAAAGGATCGAAACCTTAACTAAAGCCTTTACGTACTTTGCCCGCAGCATGCAAGGCAGAGATGACAAACCGAAACAGTACCTGCAGAACCGGGCATTAG
>CAYWFU010000161.1:0-2915 GCA_964457585.1 uncultured bacterium
GAGATAGAGATTATTTAACCGTTCACAGTGGATAGATACAAAAGAACAGAAGACACTGTCATTCCTGCGTATGCAGGAATCTCTTTTATGCCCGTGGAGACCAAAAGGAAGGGTTAGGACACCTGAGGGGGAGATTCCTGCATACGCAGGAATGACAGCAATATACGGTGTCAGTTCAGAACCGACAACCGTGAACGGTTACAGATTGTTTAACCTCTGCGAACTTTGTGTAATCTCTGCGTTAAAAAAAGTCGTTTGCACAGCTCGAATTTTTGCGAAAGGAACTTTACTAATAAGCAGTTAGTAGTCAGCAGGAATTGCTGATGGTTGATTTAACTACACTAATAATTAATTTTAATAATGACTGATTTTACTGAATAGAATCTAACAAATATAGACAATAAACCTGTTGCAAGTGGGATATATTTCTATATATTGAAAACAATAGATGATAGACATAGGAGGGAAAATGTATACAAACATAGAACAAAAGAGGGGAAACTATTTAAGTATAATAGACAGGTTGCAGTCTTATGGGAGATTTATTGGTCCAGAAATATCATTAAAAATTAAAAAGTTTATATTTTTTCCTATTTCTTATTCGCGATATTTATTGTGGAGAATTAAGCTATTTCATACTTTGAAGATAAAATTATTTTTTGGTAGAAAAATTGTGTTTAATTTTAGTGATGATAGTGAAGGTAACGAGTTATGCTTTTTGGGAATTCTTGGTTGCAGGGATGAGATGAAACTAACAAAGTTTTTTATTAAAAATTTAAAAGAAAGCGATGTTTTTTATGATATTGGAGCCAACTATGGGTTTTATACATATTTAGCTTTAGAGTTTTGTAAGGAAGTTCATTCTTTTGAACCATTACCTGATATTTTTGGAGATTTAAGTATTAATTTAAAAAATGATAGCAATGTTTACCTAAACAATTTTGCTCTTTCGGATAAAGAGGGAATAAAAGATTTTTATGTTGTTTCTACCAGCAGTAGTTTTGTAGAGGAAGCTCTTGAATTTTCTAATATTCCTTTCAAGAAAAAAATTAAAGTTCAAACTTATGCTCTTGATAATTATGTTAGCGAGCACAACAAGTCGACCATTATAAAAATGGATATTGAGGGAGCAGAAAGTTTTGTTATTGATGGAGGATATGATTTTTTCAAAAATAATAATCCGGTTATTGCTATGGAAGTATGGTCTAAAAATAGTGGGGGAGATATTTCTATGAGAGCTGTAAAAAAGCTACGAGATTTAGGATATAAGTCTTATTTTATTAATGATAATGGGGATTTAGAAATTATGGATGGCGATTTAGTGGAAAAAATTGCAAATAATACGGAGAATTTTATTTTTAAAAAAGATTAAGACAGAGGAAATAAAAAATGAGTAGAAGTTTCATGGTTTCAATAATGTGGTATTATTTGATAAAATGCTATAGATTTTTCATGATTTCTCTGGGTAAATTGTTTGTTTATCATTGTAAATTGCCTATCAATTGTAGCAGATTGAAAGAAAGAAAAATTCTTATCAATATGATAAACCGAATAGGTGATGCAGTTATTAATGTTCCTATGATAAAACGCATGGAAAAAGATGGATTATCTGTTTCGGTACTCTGTTCTCCTCTAAATCGGTTTATTTTTGAAAAAGCTGGAATCGATATTGAAGCAGAATGCGAAGAAAATGAACCAGTGCATATTCTTAATGCTTGGTTGCTACTAAAGACTATTTTTGAAATCAAAATGGCAAAAAGAAATCAAGATTTTGATATCTTCCTTACCCCTCATCGATATAGTCCGCAGATAAGAGATTATGCAAAAAGATGTAAAAAAATCATTGGCTGTGCATTTGGTCCATTTTCACTTTTATTTGACTATTCTTTTCCCGTTAATTACAAACAAAATGTACACGAAAGTCTGTCCAATTTTTTCAGAATAGTTGATCCGTTATTCCAAGTAGAACCAAAAAAAGATGACCTTGATTTTTTAGTTGAACAGACGGTAAAAGTTTCTGCATTTATACCAAAAATCCCTTTTATACTGTTTCATATTGGTGGAAAAGACTCACGGCGAATTAATGAGCAAAGAATAGAAGAATTTATTGATTCGGTGGATATACCACTTTTGCTGGTAGATGATCCTGGTCAACCTTTTTTGAAAAAACTCCAGATAAGAAATAAAAAAATTATTTCTGTTATGGAAACATTCTCTCTTTTTGAGCTACTTGCTATAAGTAAGTGTCCTAACTGTGTCTTATATATAGGACATGAAGGCGGGCAAAGCCATATCCTTCACCGTCCATCAAATTGTTTAATTCTATATACATCAGCAGTAGATCATGTAGTATATAGACCATTTACTGGAGCTACATGGGTCAAGACAATGGTGGGCGATGTGAATCTTGAAAAAAGCGAAATAGATGGACAGTTCAAGTTTATAGCATACAAAGACTCTTTCTATAGTCCAACTTTTGACATCATAATTGACCGTGAAAGCTATGACATTGATCTGAAATCGGTCTTTGCCGTTGTACGGAAAGAACTTCAAATTTAGGCATGGTTCAAATCAGGGTAACACTTTCCATTATGGTAATTCTTGTAACTATTTTTTATTGCTTAACTTAGAAATAATCGCGTTCCCAAAAGTGTTACCCTGAGTGTTTGGGGATTTGAACCGTGCCCAAATTTAAGTGGGGGGAAATGGGGACAGCACCCTATTTTTAGAGGAGAGGGGAAAATAGGGTGCTGTCCCCATTTCCCCCTAGCTGCTACCTATACCTTAAAAACTTATAAATTGTGAAATCGTTGAGTATAATATATCACCAATATGCAAATGTGGAGTAAGAAATGAAAAGATTACCAATAGGAATCCAAACATTTAGTGAAATAATTAACGAAAATTATTGTTAT
>CAYWFU010000162.1:0-2906 GCA_964457585.1 uncultured bacterium
TGGAGTTACAACCTGAATCGTATTCAGGATGTTATATAAATTTAGATTTTCACAGCATCCCTCATTATGGTGACGAATCAGAAATGGAAAAAATCTGGAGTGGTGCAAAAAATAAAGTAATGAAAGGAGCTAATACAGTATTTGCACAAGATTCAAAAAGTAATTTAATATTATACACAAGGGCTGATATTTTGCGGGCAGAGGAAAGTCAAGAAGTTATGAAGTTTGTAAACTACTGGAAACAAATTAAAGGAAGCGTAAAAGAAACATTGGTTTTTGATTGCAAATTTACTAAATATAAAATTCTGAACGATTTAGATAAAGATAACATATTATTCATAACTTTAAGACGCAGAAGTAATAAATTGATTAGTAAAATTTTAGAAATACCTGCAAATAATTGGAAAAAATACAAGCTTGATATTCCAAAAAGAAAAAATAAAAAAGTATCTGTTTACGAAGAAAAAGTAAAACTCAAAGATTGTGAAAATGAATTTCGTCAGATAATAATAAAGGATCATGGAAGAATAAATCCAACATTTATTATTACAAACGATACTGAATTAAAAATGGATAAAGTATTAAAAGTCTATGCAAAAAGATGGCATATAGAAAATAAAATATCTGAATTAATTTGTTTTTTTAATTTGAATTCTCTTTCTTCGCCTTTGATGATACGCATCCATTTTGATATTTTATGGACGATGATAGCAGATACATTATATCACAGATTTGCTCAGGATCTTAGACGTTTTGAAGATAATCTCGCTCCTACAATATTTAAAAAGTTTATTAATATGCCAGGAAAAATAAAATATGATGGTCAAATTTTTACGGTCAGTATCCGAAAAAGAGCTCATACCCCGATACTAAAAGGAGTAGAGAAATTAAATAAACCTTTTAATGTGCCATGGCTGAACAATGCCAAAATGAAAATTGAATGGACCCCATAAAGTTTAAGGTATTATTATGACTTATGAACTATATGCGAAAATCGGTGTTAATGAGAAAGAAGCCGAAAATATCATTTACATTTTTATTAACATATTCAGGATATTCTTCAGAAGCAAAAAAGAAATTGAAGGAAATGCTATCTGTAAATGAATTAAAATCAAATTCTAAGACCGCTGCGTCAAAAGTATTAGCATTTACTATAGTATTGAGATCATCATCACTATTATTTGAGGTTTCTGAACTCTTATTTGGTATATTATTTGGGCCAATTGCGTCAAAAACATTACCTGTTGAAATGATAATTCCCATTGTGATCAGTTTATTGTAATTATACTAAAAACGGTATAAAACCATACATTATTTATCAAGTAGAAATTTGATTTCAGAACAAGGATTAACGATTTTAGATTTCATCCCGCAGATGCGGGATTCAGAGCATTACTTCAAAAATCATAAATCGTTATTCGTTAATCTTAACTCTAATTACACACATCTATAAAGTAACATCCTGTATAGCACATGGTTATGATTTTTTGTTCAGCACCATAAAAATTTGTCCAAGCTCATTGGGTTCTTTAGTCCAATCAAATCAAAATATTTCTTTTGTGTTTGAGTAATATTGGTCACTTTGGGAAATATTTTACCTCTATTCTCTTTCTTAGAAAACTTAACTTTATACTTAACCAATTTTACTTTTGATATATCCTCCAATGGTTCAGTTACAGATTTACTATTAAGATAATTTATCTCAAAAATCCTTTTCAGTAATAAACCTGTTATGCAGATAAAAACATGTGCTCTTACCCTTATTTCTAACCAATGCCTGACAGGTCTGATATCTACAAAATTTTTCAGATCATCATAAAGTTGTTCTACTTCCTTTAAATTTTTATATGATTCAACAATTTTGCTAATTGGCAAATCATTTCTGTCTGATATCAGAATAAATATTCCATCTTTAATTTCTTCACTGTCTATTACTTTTTGATTTTTCTTATAACCAACAGCTTTATTGCTACCTTCTTCCCGAGAGATTTTGAAAAACTTCCTGTATTTTGACAAATAGTCTTCAAATACCTTATTTATTGATCTTTCAATATCAAAGTTTTTTTTATCCTTTTTATCAGAAAAAAATACTTTATCCAATTCTTCAGATAATTTTGTAATGTATTCCTCTCGCCTCTCTTTTACTATTTCTCTTTTTTTCTCATTTAGACAAACCACAAATCTCAATTCATTCTCATATTTCCCGATATACTTTTTTATTAATGTAAATATCTTATAGCATGTTTTGTTGTCAATTTTTTTTGCTATTCTCTTTATAATATCTTTAAATGCCTTTTTATAATCAATATCATCTGTGTTAGTTAGTTTTTGTATCTCTATCTCAAATAACTTATATTCCTTTTCTATAATTTTAATATTATTATCATTCAAAATTTTTCTTGACTTCCACAATAAAAAATCCTTTATTTTTATTTTCTTTTCCCTGATTTTTAAATTATTATTATCATTGTTATTATATACTTCATACTCTTCATTATTTATCTCACTTTCTGAAAATATCATCTCGCATATCTCATCCTGATTACTTTTTACTCCCATAATATAACTGAACCCGGTTTTTTCTATCTTACATAGATTCAATTTTGTTATCATGCCTCTATCTCCTACGAATGTGGTTTCTTCTATATTATATTCTTCTTTCAATCTTGTTACTACTTCTTCAACTGTTTTTTCATCTTTTGTATTTCCTGTAAAAACGTAATGCTTTAATGGATAACCTTCATAAGAAGTTACAACACCTATTACGATTTGTTCTTTATCAGGTCTATTATCTCTGCTGTAACCGTCCTCACTTATCGAACAACTTTCTGAATAGAAAAATGTAGAGGTAATGTCGTAAAATGTTAGTTTTACATTTACGCTAAATAGATTTCTTAGCTTTTTAT
>CAYWFU010000163.1:0-2857 GCA_964457585.1 uncultured bacterium
AAAAAAGAAACAGCATTGTTATGACGAAGAAAAGGGCGAGTGGAAAGGTTATGTTTATGATGTTCCTGGGTGTACTGTTGGTTGCGAGAATTATCCATCTGAATGGTCTCAGGGAATGATTAAGTGTAATACGTTATATTGCAACCCAGACGAGATTCAGGAATGTGACTCTTATCAATAGTTGAGGAGATTATCCTCTATTTTTAATCCCAAAGCTTAATAAATACCCTTTCTTTTCCCCATTTGAAGTATCATGTACACTAAAAAAAGAGGCATTTTTGTAATAATAGTCCCACCTTTAGCACTTATTTAACTTAAATCTTTTTAAACTTTTCTCTTTTCGTCGATAAAAATTTAATTTATGCTAATAACAAAGTTAAAATCTGGTGATAACTCAGGCGTATTTTTTAAGACCTAGAACTTGCATCATCTTTTTTTGCTTGGCATTTAACTCAGTTATTCGTCTATATTTCTGTCCTTTAATCTTAAACTCTATTAGTTTAATATCCTTTAATTCTTCGAGAATTTCATATATGCTATTTTTTATCCCGTGTTCATGAAAAACTTTTTTTAGAAGCGCAAGCAGTTGCAATGCTATAACACATTGGTAAATGTGTGCTCGGATTCTCTTATCAAGACGATGACCCATGGGTTCAACTGTGACTATCTCAGGATTCTTCATGAGCTGAAAATTCTTTTCAACCACATCTTTATTCCTATACGTCATTATAATATCATTTGTAGACCATTTATCTTGGTCGGTGAATAAGATATTTTTCCCAAAATCATTTGTTTTCTTTCTGAATTCAGAACGATTAATCCATCTCTGAACCCAAATCCTTCCATTTCTTCTGACAATAGAATATTTGATTAGACCTTTTATTGACTTCTTGTCTAAAATTTTTTCTATTTCCTCTTTGAGGTTTTGTATTTTCCTCCATTTGCTTTTTCGCTCTCCTTCCAATTTTTGATTGATCTCGTCTTCAAATTCTTTCAATTCGCTGTATCTCTTCGTGATATTGGCCTTTAATGTCGCCATATTCTTCTTTTTAGTTTCCACATCAAAAGTTAGAATAACTGTTCTCGCTTCGCCAAAAACTTTTTCTTCAGTTCGATAAGCCAGGATATCTGTCTTTTTTTTATCATTATCATAAACTGGTTTATACCTGTTAAGAGAAATCCTCACCAGACGTTTGAAATCATACGGTTTAAGAGCACCGATAAAATGATATTTCTTAATTTTTGATATGTTTTCTTTTGAATTGTTACCTTTGTCGAAGATTAAAGTTATTTCTTTACAATGCTTGGCAAATAATTCAAATCTGTTGACTAACAGGTCAACATGTTCTGAAAACTTAGTCACGTCTCTAAGATTCCCTGCAAAAGGTTCATGAAATAGAGGAATACCATAATCTTTGGTAACCAAAAGAGCAATATTAACCTGAAGAAGATCAAAGCGTTTTGCTTTGTTTGGACCATGTTTTAATAACTCGCTGTTGGTATTAATGTCATGAAAAAAATATTGATTAGTAATATCATAGTATAAACAACTAAGATCTATCTTAAATAACAACATCATTTTAGCTACAATTTCAGACTCAATCATTTTGATATTAGGAATTAATTTGTCCATATGCCGACAGAAATTGTCGCATCTTATCTTTGGTTCAGGCACTTTGATAACAAACCTTAATGCTGATTTTCTATACCATTTAATCAAAGAATACTTACTTCTGGGATCGACACACCTATTGATTATCATCAATAAAACATAGTCGCTGACTTTCTCGCGTTCTTCACGTTTTTCAGCCCAGCTGTCGATAGTCGCCCGCAATTGGAGTCTTTTTGCGATTTCATATATGGCAAGATCTGCGCCAAAGTGATAATGATTGAAAGAACTGGGCAATTCTGTTGTTGGCTTAAACATATCGCCAACTTTTTCCTTTAGGCCAATACACTTTTCCCAAGCTCGGATTGTTTTCCCATTCTTGTATATATTTTTAGCAACATAAACATATTCCTTTCCTTTTATCTTTTTTATAGTTGTAAACATTTGTAACACCCCTTTTTAGGGTTATCACCTTAAATACTATATAAACCTTTCTATTTTCAAGAAGATATAAAGAAATATCTTATTAGAAAATTATCACCAGAAATATTGAAAACAGAAGGGGCTAGACAAACAAAAAAGAAAATATTATGGTCGATAAACTAAAAATTCAGAAAAATATTTAAAAAGGTTTAGCGATTATCTGCTAAAGTAGGGATTATAATTATATTTAATTGGTGGGAAATTTAGCTTGGTAGTGGAGTTGCTCACTTTAAATAAGTGGCCGTAGGGAATAAGATGATAACTAGTTGTAATGTTCTGGAATGTGGAATAAATACTATGGTTTTGGGATTCTGCAAATAACAGATTTATTTTTGTCGTTGTAACTGCTTCTACTTCAGATATATTTTGATAAATCTCCTTAATTCCGTCAACATTAAACTGGGGCAGTATTTTCTTGATGTAATCCAACCTCCACGGCTTGGTAAAATCGTAATAATTTAAAATAAAGACATTAGTACATTTTTTATCTACATTTTGTAAGTAAAGGGGAATAAATGAGTCGTGAGTATCTTTTCCCAAAATTATGCTCCCACCCGGCACACTCTCGCAGATATTTCTCCAATAATGTTCTGCTGATAAGTCCTCGGTTAAGTCGTTGCTGATAGACCCCAAATATCCAATGCTGATAACGAGTATTCCCAATAAGCCGTATAAAATATATCTTACCTTACCACTGATTTTGGATTCCAGCCATGCAATAAACAATGCGCTGGGCAGAGTAAGAATAACAAATGCTGGCAAAAG
>CAYWFU010000164.1:0-2843 GCA_964457585.1 uncultured bacterium
GGAAGGATCTATATTTGGTTGGGAAATTATAACTCGCTTTACATATGGAGGTGGGAAGTCGATATTTAATTTGAATTTAGTGTCAGTAGTAAAACTTTTTAATCTGCTGGTTATTAATATTATCTCTTTTATATCCTTATCACCCGTTCCACCAAAATTATTAATATTGAAAAATACAGAATTATTAACAATGTTATTAGTAATTACAATTTCTAACGGTACTTTTGTATTATCATTCAATATCTCTACTATATATACTCCCCAGTCACTGTCAGTTTTTCCATCAAAAAATATATTAAATGATATAGATGAATTTAAATTAGCAGGTTTTTTGATTTTGATATAGTTTGCTCCTAAAGGATCTAAATTATATTCCTTGTCAAGTGTTAAATTGTTAATTTCACTAATATACTTAATACCCGGTAAGTCTTTTGCTCCATCATCCTTAAATCCATAATTTATATCATCTTTCATATAACAGGCTGCTGAAAAATCTTTGAATAAACTTTTAAATTTGTCTCCTAAATTATCATCAGAATAATCTTTTTCAGAATCGCCAACAGCAACTCCTATTGTTTTTAGCATATCCGTATTTTTGGGAACTATATAAATACCTCTTTTATAATTCTCTAACACTTGCTTTATACTATAGCCTTGTACTGCCCCTCTTTCTGCAAAATATTTCCAGAATAATACAGCAGAGTAGGTTACCTTTATTAATGATTTTTCAGGTTCATCCAAAGCAGCTTTTGCATAACTTTTAGAATCACTTTTATTATATAAATCTTTT
Organism: uncultured bacterium; assembly: GCA_964457585.1. Taxonomy (GTDB): domain Bacteria; phylum JACRDZ01; class JACRDZ01; order JACRDZ01; family JACRDZ01; genus CAYWFU01. Next base: position 791 of record CAYWFU010000164.1, read on the forward strand.
AAATATGAATTATACTCATCCATATTAATAGTTTCTAATACTGCTGGTTCATCTTCAATCCATGCTCCTGTCCCTTCCCAAAACCAATCAAGAATCTTGCTATCATAACATTCAGGTTTATTAATATATGATTGCTGAACAGCATGAAAAAACTCATGTATTAATGTAACTCTTACTCCAAAATAACTGGACATTTTATATACCTGATCATCATAATCATTATCTATTGTTATTGTGGGGGGGCTATTAAAAAAATAATTATCATTAGCAGTAGATGTATTTCCGTATGATGGATTTTCACCTAGGGATTTAGGTACAATGTTTATTATTTCAATTTTAACCTTTTTATCATTATCAGGTATTTTACCTTCGCTATCATCATCTCCAACAAAAGGTGGTTTATTAAATTTTTGCTGAATTATAACATAACTCCATACACTTTCAGCTATTGCCGCTACTTTATCAACATATTCATCGGTTGCATAATCATCAATTCTTGTTGAGTCTTGATAATAGCTTATCAAAAAATGATTTGTCGGGAGCTGCTTAATTTCAACAGCAAATATAAAATTTGAGAATAACGTTATAGTGCTAAAAATAAACAATAAATATATTAATGTTTTTTTCACAGTCTTTCTCCTAAAATTCCTCATAACCATAGTTAATTATTATTACTCTTGTCCCAAAATGATATTTATCTTGTTTTACTGCCAATACTCTACCCCTAAAATAACCTTCAACTTTCATAAACCAATTATATTTTTCCGTATAATATTCATAATATTTTTTTTTAAAATTCATTACTTCTTCTTCTGTTAAATCCGTCTCTTTTATAGGCAATTCTAAAACTGTTCCTACATCTAAATTATATTCGTCGCCATCGTACTTTATTTTTAAATTCCCTTCATTATCAATTGAAAGTATATACATATCCTCAACTAATCTTATCTCTCTATAATTATCCCAATTAACTCCAATTTGTTTTTTACTAGGCATAAGAAGAGCATCAGGTGCTAATAATAATGAAATCTTTTCAGGGATTCTGCTATATGGATAAGCAAAAGATATTGATTTAATTCGGAAATAATTTTCAGATTTGACTTCTTCATCATCTTCCAATAAATATGTTTTACCATAATAATTTATATGGTGAGATATATATAAAGCTGATTCTTCTGGAATTTCTCTTCGTGATATATAGTGTGCACGACTAATTTTAATATTTTTTTTATCTTTTTCAATCCCATCTTCTAAATTTAACTTTCTTGCAGTTTTAATTTTAGTTTTTTTCATCATAATATTCTTTTTTATTGGACTTATAACCTCAGTTTTATAACCTAAATGTCTAAAATATAGATTCAGATATTCTTTTTTAGTAAAATAAACTTTTCCAGTGTTATATCCTTCCTCATTTTTTTCCTTCCCTCTCATAAATTCCAAATCATCCCAATTTTCTTCAATAATATGCAAAAGCAAAATTTTATTTGGCTCTTCTGCTATCGAAATTTTACCAAGAAAATTTATCTGTAAAAGTGCTATTAAAATAACGAATATTATTTTTTTCATTTTTCACCTCCCACATTAAATACATGTATCTTAGCAATTGTATAAATATTTTTTTGTCTTTGTACGATTTATGTTCAAATAGTATGTATATATCTGCTTGTTTATCTTTTATTTGTTTTATTTTTGTCTTAACTACTACATCAGAATAATATCCTTTATATTTTTCTGATATGTATGAACTTCTATCTATTTTTATGCTATTGAAATCTATATGTTTGCTTATTTTTTCTGATAAGCACGATTTGAGAAATATTTTTACATTTTTCTCATCTGCAAATATTTTCTGAAAAAATTTATCGTGTATTTTATTTATTTCTCTCATAGCTATAAGTTAATTCAATTTATTTTTTCTGTCAATACTTTTTTGGAGATTATCCATAACTCTTTACTATTTTCCCAAATAAAATCAATTCTACCCATATTCTTTCTCCAGTATTCATATTATATAAACTTGCTTCTATATTCCCATCTTCTCCGCTTGCAATTT
>CAYWFU010000165.1:0-2821 GCA_964457585.1 uncultured bacterium
CGCAGATTTACGGAAAAATCGTTGATGAAAAGAAAAAATTTGAAGTTAGTAAATTCCCGACATTATGACCATGTTCACATCAAAAACGAAATAATTATGGAACTGATTGATGAAGAAAGGATGGTGATTAAAGCCTTTTTAAAAAAAAGAAAAGAATATATTAGTGTATCTGAAATTTTGGGTTTACTAGAAGAAAAAATAAATAAAAATGAACTTGAGGACATACTTGATTATTTAATTGATGGAGGTACGGTATTGTATAAATATGCCGTAGTTGATGGTAATGAGGTTAATATTCCTCTTTATAAATTATCTCGTCCCTATTTGAAGTATTTAGAAAAATACATAAAAGCGAAAACATCCGGTCAAATAAGAACAGACACCAGACAACCGAAACCTGAAATAAAACAATTTCCTGAATACTTATTACATGAAAAACGGGAACAGTTAGCAGAGAAATTAAGTGCTGAATTTAAAACAGAAAAGGGGAAGAGTATTCGGTTAATAATAGAAGCATTACAAGCAAAAGAACCACCATTATTGACTATTGAAAATAGACAAAGGAAAGCTATTTACGAAGCGTTAAAAAAGTATTTCAAACGTGCTATCGGAACTTATCAAAGTATATTTGATTATAAATTTAACATTACTACCGATAAGCCCGATTTTAATAGTATTAAAGCAAGATTAGATTTCATATTAAAATTAATAGAAAAGCAAAAGTAATGACCTTGTAAAACTTGTTTATTCTTGTATACAAGAATAAACAACTGAACATTAACAAGTAAACCCATATTTGAGTATTAATTTTACCCAAAATTTTAATACTTTTATATGCTGACTTCAAACATTACTTTTGAAACTTTGCCCCAAGCGATGGGTGAATTACTCAACAAAGTTGAGGACTTGAAACAAATGTTCCTTGCAACAAGTAAGGAATACCAACCCGAAGCCGACCAACTTCTTACTATTCAGCAGGCAGCTGAATTTTTGAATTTATCTGTACCTACATTGTACGGGTATGTTCACCATTCCGCAATTCCTGTATGCAAGCGTCTTGGTACAAAGCGTTTGTATTTTTCAAAACAGGAATTAACCGACTGGGTGAAAGCGGGGCGAAAAAAAACCGTTGCTGAAATTGAAGCCGAAGCGGATGCCTACCTAAAAAAGAAATAAATATAAAAAATGTTGAAATCAAATACTTACAACGAATATTTACAAATATTTTGTAATAATAAGGAAAATTATATTGTCCAAATGCCGAATAGCAAATGGATAACTAAAAATAAAATACTATCTGATATAGCAATTCAATCACATTTAGAACAAAAATACTGGATAGGTGTTAAAAGTGGGTGGTATCCATATTTTGGCATAATAGATATTGATACAGATTATTTAACGAATGATAAAGATATAGCACAGGTTGAAAGTAAGTTGAAATTAGATAGTAATAATTACATTCTTTGCACCAGTCCATCGGGTAGAACACATTTATTATTCATTCCACTTTTCAAAGGCAAACCACCAACTTACAAATTATTTGAAAATATCTTAAAACAACGGGCATTACCATACGAATTATATCCGCAAAAAGGACATGGTATTCGTCTTCCATTTGGCAGACAGCAGTATATTTATAATTTTGATACAAAAGAACAATATAATTATTCGTGGGATAAGGCAATGTATTGGGTTCATAAGATTGAACCATTAGAGTTAGCACAATTTCAACGACAATTAGATATTGAATTCCCAATAGAACAAAAAATATCATTGCCAGCAAATTCAGAAATAAGAGAATTATACGAAAATGGCTTACAATGTCTATTAAGTAGGCATAATTCGTGTTTTTTACTTGCAGGATATTTAATCCGTCAAAATATTCATCCAGATATAATTAAAAACATTATAAAAAGGTGGATTAGAATAAAGCACAACGGATATTCAAAAGAAGTAAATAAGGGGCATTGGCGATTGATAGATAAAGAAATTGAGCGCCAAGTAAATTGGTGGTCAGAAAAATTGATAAATACTCGGCAATATCCAGATACCGTTCATAATATTGAAGGATTCATTTGCCGGCAGGATATATATTTAATTAAAGATATATTTCCTGATTATACGAATAGAAGACGGTTTTTTAGATTATTAGCATATTGCAGACCACGAATAAAACACGAAAGAATATTTATACCATATTGGCAGTGGTGGAAAATTATAGGCAATAAAAATGAATATATTATTTTCAGAAATTCATTAGTGAATCGTGGTATCATTGAATTTAATAATTCGTATCAGGTTTTAGAATATCCAAAATCCATTAAATTGAATATAAAATTACAGGATAACAATAGAATAGAAATAGATAACAGGGCGATACAGGATTATGATTTGGCTGTGTTGAATATGACACAAGGATTGAATGAATATCAAACATTAACAGGGGCATCTATGAAGCAGTATTACATTAAGTTAAAGGATGTTAAAAAAATTTTGTAAAATCAGGTAACATATATAACTGTTATGGGGGTTAGGGGTTAAATATAAGGGGTAATTAATATTTTAATTTAATATTTTTTTAGAAAAAAAAATTTTTTAGAAAAAAAAAGTCAAAAAAATCAAAAATGAGTTAAGAAAAATACCTTTTTTGCCTTGTTTTTATAAATTGAGGCACTTAATTAAAAGCGTTGTAATGTTATTATATACAAACTATGAACTGTTTATTATGTAAAAAAAATTAAAACAATGATGAATACGCAAACATTTACATTTAGGCTATCAGGTTCGCAGTTGGACGATTTTACAGAAGAATTTCAAA
>CAYWFU010000166.1:0-2821 GCA_964457585.1 uncultured bacterium
TTATTGAAGTGTCCGAACATGATGTAATTATGTGAGGGCAATTATTTGAATTTATGTTTTTAACGTTCCATCGCCAGCAGTCAACACAAAATAAATTCTCTATAGCTTTTTTGCTGTCAATTCCGCTTTCTGCTCACTCCGTCCGAAATGACTGTGTCTCAAGACTTAGTAAATCGGTTTTTTATTTATTTTTCTTTCCCCTAGAAAAAAATAAATCTTTAAATTCAAAACCAATTAAAATTCTTTTAATTCTTTTCCCAGCAATTGATTTTTTTAATCCTTAAAAAAGCAAAAATCATTAATGCCGGCTTATACTGTTTCTGCCCGCTTCGTTTATCAAAAATCATGCCATTATAAATAAAATGTCATGATTTTTGAGAGACTTCGCTTACTTAAATTGTTATACAACGGCTTTTTATTTTTTACTTCTTCATCTATAATTGGGTGAGGATGAAGAAGTAAAAAATATTTTAATGAGTAAGGGAATTAAAAACCTTTGCGTTTCTATCTGAAACTTGAAATTATTCTCGAAATTTTAAAATAATTTCTTTTTGTTGATAGTTAAAATTGACATTAAAATGTGAGAAGAAACCTGCCTGTCCTAAAAGCCCGAACGGCATATCATCCCATTCATGAGAGTAATATACGTCTGTTATAAATTCAAACTCATTCAATTTTAGATGAGTTTTATGCAGATATGATAATACTGAACCTCCAATACCGGAAAATATTTTTTGTTTTCCCTTATACACATTGTGACCTAAAGTTTCGGCTATCCAACCAGGGAAAGTACATTCATCAGCACCGGAATCAATTAATGCATCGAATGTTATTATCTTTTTATCTAAAAACAATTTTATCGGAATAACAGGTCTATAAACATATTTTGCAGGTTTTTGAACAGGTGATGTAACAACATACTTCAAATATGGTAATTTAATCTGTCTCATAATAAATAGTTCCTGTTTTCATTAGGAATTTTTGTCAAAATAGGATCTTCATATCCCTTGCTAGTTGCTTCTTCAAGTGCTTCTTCAGGTGTATGTCCTTTACCGACTACTTTTTTCCTGTCATAACTTAAAGCAACAAAATAACCGGAATATTTTCTTATAATAGGTGTCATGTCTATTGCTTTCATTGTTTTACCTCCATTGTTTGTTGTGTTGAGATAAATTTCATTATAACATAAATTATTGCAGGATAGTATTAAATTTTAAAATATTTTTTTAATAATATGAGAATATCTTTTGAACTTTTAACTTTGTATATCCATTATGATTTTAAATATTTTAATTGTTTTTTATCTACGGTTATTTTCATAGGCAGATAATAACAAATGCACAGGATTTTATCCATTTTTTTGTATAAGATTTTAAACAAAAAATTATATAAATGATCTCATAATAACATTATTTTGATTTGAATCTATTTCTCATTTTCTCTCTATATTCAGGATTTTGCCATCTTGCTTTAAGTTCATTATGCAGTTTTTCTTTTCTCTCTGGATTTTCCCAGACTTTTTTACGAATCTCTATCATTCTTTCTCTGAATTCAGGATCACGCCATTTTTTTTTTAAATGTCTGATTTTCTCAGCTCTAGATTTCTTATCAAGCTTTTCCCATGACTTTTTCATGATTTTTCTCATCTGCTCCCGTCCCTCAGCAGATTTCTTCCACTCTCTGCCTTTATCGAGATTTTCAGTCATCTTATTCCGAAATTCAGGATATTTATTCCATCTTTCTTTGAGATATTTTAAATATAGTTTTCTTTTCTCAGGATCCTGCCATTCTTCTTTTAAAGCTTTTGCTCTTTTTTTACCGTTATATTTATTCAATATTTTTAACATTTTTTTTCTATATTCAGGGTCATCCCATTTTTCTTTTGTCAGCCGAGTTACAGTTTCTTTAAAATCAGGTTTTTCCCAGAGAGATTTTATTAATTTACTCTGCTCTTTTTTTCTTTCAGAATTATTCAGCCAGGTTTTTTTGTGCCCTTCACTGTATTTTATTTGACTAAGCAATGAAATAAGTGATTCTTCACTATACAATTTTTTATAATCATCAACCCCCATATTATGCTTTGAATACAGATGTCCCCATGTAATAACCTTATACCATTTTTTACAGATTTTACATTGGATTAAATCTTCATATTCGTCTTTTTCGTACTTCATTTTTATACCTATATTTTTAATAAATTAAGTTCCGTTTTTATGAACTTGTATCTTGTATATTGTTAAATAAAACCGAATCCCTTTATTTCTGGAATAACATAAGAAGAAATAATCAGATTGATTCTGCTTATGTGCAAGCTGAAAAGTATTCTGTAAAAGTGTTTATTCTAATAAAATGCTTTTTTATTTTTTCTCTCCACAACAAAAGGGAAAAAATAAAAAAATCTTGTACCCTTTGCATAAAAATAGCCTGAGTGCAGTTTTTCACAAAACATGACATTTTTCTTTTTAAATGGCATGTTTTGTGATTAACGGAACGAATAATAATAAATCCAGTTTGCAAAATAAATTTTTCATATTATATTTTTTATCGTTTTAATTCCGTCTGATTCGGATTCTATAATACATCAATATTTCACAAAATCTTTAACTCCTGTTTTATTAAACTTCTCTTCTGTTAATATTTTACAAATTTTACTGTTTTCAATTTTAATAAAAACATAATGTCTACTTTGATCCTCTGTTTTTATAAATAATCCACTATTTCCAGTCGTGAATTTAGAACACGAATTACATATATAATCTGTACGAATCCATGTATTATTATATTCATCTTCAATTTCTTCAAGTACATCCCCAATATGATA
>CAYWFU010000167.1:0-2767 GCA_964457585.1 uncultured bacterium
GGATTTATTCTGCTGATAATTCTTTCAAAATAAATTATAGTTATATTTATGATAACCCAAATTATGGGATTAATAATGCTTCACAGTATTTAATAGATGCAAAATATAACTGGTGGGGAGATATAACAGGTCCATTAGATGATAATGATAATAGAAGGACAGGTGGTTTATATAATCCAAAAGGTAAAGGGAATAAGGTGACGAATAATGTAGATTATAGCCTGTGGCAAAAGCCAGTAGAAAGAGAAAGAGATGAGATGGTTATGGAGAGAGAATAACAACTGGTGGTTATATGATTATAAATAAAACAATTTATAAATTTTCAGCTTATTTATCCTTATATATTGTTTATTGTATATTATTTACAGTTAAATTAATTGCTTGTGAATGCGAGAAGCATGTGAAAAAGCAGCGGACATCTGAAAGCTTACAGCTTGAAGCTGATAGCTCAAAGCCAAAAGCTTACAAAGCTTACAGCGATAAGCTTAAAGCTAATAAAGATCCGCAAGTGCTTTATCCGGAAGAATATAAAAATATTAAATTTATTGGTGCTGAAAAATGTAAATTTTGTCATTCAGTCGAATATCGCAAATGGCAAAAAACAAGACATGCAAAAGCGTATGAGGAAATAGTGAATGAGTGGAACAGTAGATGGGTAAAGGGGTTTGACTCATCAACTCATATACCCATTCACTCATCCACTGTTTTATCAGACTGCGAGCCATGTCATACAACTGGATATGGATATAGATACGGATTTATTGATAAACAAGTTTCGAGTAATTTAATCGGGGTGCAATGTGAAGTGTGTCATGGTGCTGGTGGAGAGCATAGCAAAAATCCAAAGCAGGTGAAAATGAGTTATGGGAAAAAACCGATATTAGAAAAATTATGCAGAAGTTGTCATAAACAGGACGTGAGCAAGGGATTTGAGGTTGGTAAATATATCGAGGAAATAAGATGCAACAGATAAAATTTTTTATATTCAGTATTTGCATAATAATTTTATTCAATACTACATTAATTAAAGCTACAGAGCAAAAAGAAATAATAGAATATCCATATTATACATTTGACCTTTACTGCAAAATCTATGAATTTCATCCTGAATATATAAAAATTATAGATTATGCAGAGATAAGTACTAATGGTGAGAATTTCGGTTTGTCCAAAATTAATTTTTTTTCATCAGGAGCATTATGGAATGAAAAGGATTTGTATGAATTTGAGTTTAGTAAAAATATAGGTAGCTTTGATAGTACAGTAGATGAATATGAACATAATAAATATATAAATTTTGAGGTGCATTTTAAAGAAGCATTAAAAGGTGGTAAAAAATATTCATTTTGGATAAGCTATAAAACGAAGAGATTACCGCATTTACATACCAAAGAAAACATATCTCGTAATATAGAATTACATTTTGGATTAAATACTGGTCCAGCAGAAGATACACCACGAAAGTATCGTATTTTAACCATCCCTTCTGATTCTGAGAATCAATCGGCATTCAATTATTTACCAACAAAGCAAATAGAGAAAGGTAACTGGAAATTGTTTATATATGATTTAAGTGAAATAAAACAAAGAGTAAGTATGCATATAAGGTTTAGGATGGGAGAAGAGAAAGAGAGATTAAGGATTGAAGAAATAATAAAAGAATTATAAGATTTAAATAGGAGATGAAAACATGAACAAGATAAAAAGAATAAAATTAATTATATTAATAATAAATTTAATAGGTGTGTTTACAAGTCGGGTTAGTTATGCAAAAGTGTATGGAAGTATATCAGGTAGAGTGTATTTGGAACAAACAGGACAAGGGGTAGAAGGATGTATTATAGAAGCATTTGCAGGATTAAATTTGGAGTCTGTTACCGAAAAAAATTTCTATGAACTAGTTGATTCTGGAGAGATTAAGCCTATAAACGACTCTATATCTGATAAAGATGGGCATTATGTTATCTCTCTTCTCCCTTCAGGAAAATACTTATTAACATTTAGTTATCATTATAGAGATTCATTTAGATATAGTACAGAAGATTTTCGTATAGTTACTTTACCTGAAGGCAAAAATATAGTTAGCTATGATTTTAAATTAGTTAAATTAGGGTCAATTAGTGGGATACTTTATGCTAAAGATGGGATTACCCCTCTGTCAGATCTTCAAGCTATATGGGCATTTAATGGGGATAAATCATATATTACTCTTTCCCCAAATCCTGGACAATTTACAATAGATAGTCTTCCCTCATTTAGCAATTGGCAATTATATTTTAGTTATAAAGGGCATATATATTATTACGAATCAATTTTAAATACTTCAGGTGGAAAAGATATAAAAGATTTAAGGATTATAGCAAAAGAAGATAATCCCACAGGAAGTATTGGTAAAGTAACAAGTCCCCAAGGGTTACCTTTAAAAGATGCCTATTATATTTCTTTTGAACCAGAAAATAAAGCATTTTCTACAATATCTTATTTTGATTCGACTGGGAATTATATAATTGAAGGACTACCTGCAGGGAAATATTTTGCAGAAATAACAAGAATGAATTATAAAAAAATATTTTATAGTAATCCAATTATAATTATTAATGGTAAAAAGATAGAAACAAATTTTGTGTATGATACTACATTAGAAAGTAAATTAGAAATGTCACCACTTTTTTTTAGTGAAGAAGATGGATATAAGCAGTGTAGAGCATTGTACAGGGCAAACGCACTAAAAATCTTTATATAGCAATGAAATAAGGATATAAATCAA
>CAYWFU010000168.1:0-765 GCA_964457585.1 uncultured bacterium
ATCAATCGCTCTCTGATTATTCCACGACTCAAAAACCGCCTGAATAGCAAGTTCAAGTTGTTCCCATGGATCGGTCGGGAAATTAACTCCCGCTTCTTTCGCCACCAAAGTTTTATAACTGACCACTAACTCTTTTAAATCAGCAGTCCTTAATTCGGTGTCATCCTTCACTCCTAAAGCAACTTTCTTTTCCACCAAAATTTTTTCAAAATGTTCAAGATTAATCCCTAAGACAACATTTGAGAACATACTGATAAAACGCCGATAGCTATCATAAGCAAACCGCTCATTTCCTGTCGCTATCGCAATTCCTTCGGTAATCTCGTCATTCAAGCCAAGATTCAAAACTGTATCCATCATCCCGGGCATTGAAGCTCTGGCGCCTGATCGAATTGAAAAAAGAATGGGATTTTTTGGATCTCCAAATTTCGCCCCCATTATCTCTTCAATTTCCGACAACCCGGCTTTTATTTCCTCTAACAAACTTTCAGAAAGTTGCTTGTCTTTATTATATTCCAAGCAAGCTTCGGTGGAAATCGTAAACCCCGGGGGAACAGCTATGCCGAGATTACTCATCTCCGCTAAACCCGCCCCTTTACCTCCCAAAAGCTCCTTCATCTCTTTCGTCCCCTCGGCACCGGCCAGGGTGAACATATAGACATATTTTCTTTCTATTTCTTCCATTTCTTTTTCCTCCTTATTTTTTCGGCATTATTTTTTATTCATCAAACGAGCCGTTCATTTGATGATGATTCTCGTTAATTT
>CAYWFU010000168.1:775-2732 GCA_964457585.1 uncultured bacterium
AAGGACTAAATATTACACCTCTTCGCCAAACTAATTTCAATTCTCTAAATAAATTATTTTCTAGAAATAATCAATACCTCTAACGTCTTTTTATTATTAGCTTCGAGGTATTATATGAAACTTAATTAGGCAATTAAGTATAAATTACCCTAACAGAATTCAATCATTTTGTAAACCTCTCTCTACAAATTCAAAAAATTAGAAAATTCAAAGATTCAAAAATTAAAAAAACCGCCCATAGCTTAATCCGGGCGGTTTATTTTTTTATTTAATCTTTAATTTCTATAATACTCCTGTCTTCCGCACGTTTAAAATTTTTCATTTAAAATGCCAAATTTAATCTAATATTAGCTTAGGCTATTTTCTTTTTGGGTGTCCCAGTGTAAAATATTGGTATGTTTGTCAGAAAAAAGAAAAATAAAAGCGGTCGGGTTAGCGTCCAGATAATTTCTAAGTCTGGCGGTAAATATAAAGTGGTTAAAACCGTCGGCAGCTCTAAGCACGCGACGGAAGTGGAAAGCTTGTTTTTACAGGCGCATTATTTAATTCCGACATTAATCGGACAGCAGACTCTTAATCTGGAAACGGAATTAGACAAACAAACAGAAATGTTCATTGATACGCTTGCTAATGCCCATGTCCGCGTTATCGGCCCCGAATTAATTTTAGGATCATTGTTTGATCGAATTGGGTTTAATATTTTTCCGAATGATTTGTTTCGCCATTTAGTCATATCGCAATTAGCCTATCCCGGATCAAAATTGAAAACTATCGATTATCTCCAAAGATACAAAAATATATTTGTGTCTTCGGACAGAATCTATCGTTTTTTAGACGAACTTCAAAGTGAATACAAAGAGCGGGTAGAAAAAATATCGTTTGAGCACACCAAGAAAGCTTTAGATGACCGCATAGCGGTTGTTTTCTATGATATGACTACGCTCTATTTTGAAGCGGAAGATGAGGATGATTTACGTAAGATCGGTTTTTCCAAAGATGGTAAATTTCAGCAACCGCAAATTATGATCGGTCTTCTGGTCGGCGAGAATGGCTATCCGATCGGTTATGATATATTTGAGGGCAATACTTTTGAAGGGCACACTTTTTTGCCTATGCTCGCGGCTATTGAGAAAAAATACGATTTCCCCAAGCCCATTGTCGTGGCCGATGCCGGTCTGTTATCAAAAGACAATATTAATATTTTAAGGAAAAATAACTATACATTCATAATCGGAGCGCGCGTAAAAAATGAAACTGAGGCGATTAAAAATGAGATTTTAAAGCAAACGGTTCTATTGAGAGATGGCGATGGTATTAAAATTAAAAAGCCTGATGGCGTCAATCTGGTTGTAACCTATTCACAGAAAAGGGCTCGCAAGGATAAATATAACCGTGAGAAGGGGCTGAAAAAATTAAGACAACAAATACAAGGCGGCAAATTGACAAAGAAACATATTAACAATAGAGGCTATAACAAATTTCTGATTATTAATGGGAAGGTAAACGTAATTATAGACGAAGAGAAAATTAAAATGGACGAACGTTGGGATGGATTAAAAGGTTATATCACCAACACGAAGCTATCGGTTAAAAAAGTTGTAAAAAATTATACTCAGCTCTGGCAAGTTGAAAAGGCCTTCCGCATCTCCAAAACAGATCTAAGGGTGCGACCAATCTACCATCGATTGAAAAGAAGAATTGAAGCGCATATCTGCATTGCTTTTACGGCCTATGCGATTTACAAAGAATTGGAAAGACTTTTGAATAATAGCCATGCCGGATTTAGCGCCAAACGCGCCATTGAGCTGACACAAAATATGTACGAGATTGCTTATCAGTTGCCGAATTCAAGAAAACAAAAAACAAAATATCTTAAAATGGACGAGGAGCAAAAAATTTTATTCAATATTATTAAAAACAACTAACGCTCTTGGGTGTCCCGGTGCGGAAAACAGGA
>CAYWFU010000169.1:0-2726 GCA_964457585.1 uncultured bacterium
TTCCAAGGGTAAGGGGCGGATACAAATCAAGAATTAATTATCGTCATATAATTGACAATACCATAGACAAAATTATACATGAATACGTCCGATAGAATTAATAATAGCATAATCATCAGGTAATAAAAAATTAGGATTGAATTTTACGACTAATTTTAAAGTCTCGAAAATGTATCTATTAGCCCTATAGAAAGAAATTAAATCTCGAATACCCAAGTTAGGATTTTGATGAGAATTTCTAAAATCAGAAAGAAGAATATTGGATATATTGACCATAAAAAAAGAAAAATTAGCAGCATTTTGTATAGGCAATTCATTCACATTCATAAAATCTTCCAACCCCCAAAATTCTTTTGCATCTCTAAAATTGAATTCAATTTGAAATCTTGAAGAATAGAATTGAATTATTTTTTGAAAACTCAATTCCAAATCTGTGCTAAAAAGAACAATATGGGCTTCTTTATTAGTCTTAAAGTTGATTTTCTTGATGATTACAATATTCAATTTCTGCTTAAATTCTTTATTTATACAATGAAATTGATATATTTTGGTTTGTGTATAATCTTTTTCGTTAAATTCTGTTTTACAAATATACTTTTCTGGTAAATTAGCGTATTTTATCTTATCTCCATAAAGTCTTTTTCGACCTCTGCCGCAGTAAGAGCCATTATATAGAAAATACAAGGCTGCATTATATTGAAGTTTGGAGATCAAAAATATTGATAATTCGTTACATATATTGGCACAAGTACTATTTCCATATCCTCCATCTCCAACAAAATACTTTATAAGTATTTTTACATTTAGTTTGCTCAAGACATCTTTTATTTGTTCTTTTAAAAGCCTAAATGTTGGCGGTAATTCCTTTGCTTTAGGAGTATTTTTTGTCCCTTTTTTTCTGCCCCTTGTTCCTCCTTTTGCTTTTTTACGCTTTTCTTTCTGTTTTTGTAAATTTACTTTTTCTTCTGGTGTGAAAACCAATTGTTTCATCATTAATGGATATGCTCTGTTTTTTTTGACATCTATTAATGATATTCCAGCAAAACATAAACTTCTCATTGTTTTTTGATAAATACTATTGAAGAAATAATCTATACCAAACGTTTTCTTTCCTGACTTGGTTACTGTTGTTTCATCGCCTGCTAATATTATTTCAGGAGTATTTCTAACATTACAAACTATCAATATTATATTTATTTCTAACCATGGGAATATCGTGTTATATAGCCTTTCTATTGTTTTATAGCTGATTTCCGTCCATCTTGAAATATTCAGCATTGTCTTACTTCCTGACATACACAGCAACGCTGATACCAGTATTATTAAATTTTTTAGTTCGGTTTTTTTAAAAAGTTCAAATAAGGGTTGCAAATATTTTAATACTTCTGGCATAATTATTTATATCCTTCTTTGGTTTTGTTATTTGAAGGATATTATATTTTTTTTGGTTTGGCTATTTCAAAAATGTCGAAGGTATTGTAATTGATTGGCTAATAAGAAAACCGGGAGCATTTGAAAACTATCGTTATAGGAATGACCTGTTTCCAACCAGTCGTTTCAAAATGGCTTATGATGAATTGTTACTATCAAATTCCCCAATGGCAAATAAAGAATATTTAAAAATTTTGTATTTATCTGCAAAAGAAACAGAAGAAGGTGTTGATAATGCTTTACGCTTTTTACTGGATAAGGGGGAAACAATTACAAGTGAAGCAGTAGAAGATCTTGTAAAAATCCCTCATAAAATACCCGCTCCAACTGATATTAATATAATGATAGTAAATCCTGTAATTTATGACGAACTACTTAAGGAGGTGGCTTATGGATAAAACCAGACCTGAATTGGTTAATTGTTTAAAAGAACTTCACCTTTTAGCAATTTGTAATTCATACGAAGAGATAGCCCTTCAGGCACAGGCAGAATCATTAAGTTATGAAAGATATCTTTTGGAATTAATCCATAGAGAATGCGAAGTCAGACGTAATAAACGTATTGAAAGACAATTACGTGAATCTAATATCCCAGTAGAAAAAAATTGGGATAATTTTGATTTAAACAGACTGCCTTCAAAATTTCGCCATAAAGTTAATACGATTTTAGAAGGTTCATTTCTCGACCATTCTGAAAATGTTCTTGTATTTGGTAATTCAGGAAGCGGAAAGACACATTTGTTTTCTGCTATAGGACAGGAACTTATCAGAAAAGGCTATCCCGTATATTTTTCATCCTGCAGTTTACTTGTTCAGGAACTTTTACTTGCCAAACGCAATTTGCAACTTGCTCATTTTATAAAGAAACTTTCAAAATTTAAGGCTCTAATAATTGATGATATTGGATATGTTCAACAAACTCCTGATGAAATGGAGGTATTATTTACTTTATTATCAGAACGTTATGAACGTGGCAGTGTAATGATTACAAGTAATTTACCTTTTTCCCAATGGGATAAAATATTTAAAAATGCAATTATAACTGTTGCTGCGATTGATAGACTTATTCATCATAGTATCATTTTGGAGCTTAATATTCCCAGTTATCGTATTGAGCAGGCAAAAAAGGTTAATCATTAAAATTTATAGAATAGAT
Source organism: uncultured bacterium (assembly GCA_964457585.1). Lineage (GTDB taxonomy): Bacteria > JACRDZ01 > JACRDZ01 > JACRDZ01 > JACRDZ01 > CAYWFU01. The sequence goes on from CAYWFU010000169.1 coordinate 2,588, forward strand.
TTTATAGAATAGAAAGGAGGTTCAAGATTTTTTGGGCGGTAAAAATAATTGTCGTTGACCGGTAAAAATAGTTGACGTTAATCACATCTTGATGAGTCAGGATGGAAGACAAAAGGAATCTCAAAATATTTATGGATAG
>CAYWFU010000170.1:0-2616 GCA_964457585.1 uncultured bacterium
CATGGCAAGTAAATCCCCCATTTGATAGAAAATATGGTGGGTCAGCAAATATCATATCAACACTGTTTTCCCTTGCACAATTTAAAATTTCAATACAGTTACCTTTAAGAAGTCTTATTGAATGCTCTGGTTTATCATAATAAATGTTGAATGTTTTTTTCTCATCATTTTTATAAGGGACTGTATCTTCAGCGATGTTAAACTCAAGAGGATTTTCCATGAAGTCATAAGTTACAGATTTATTAATTTCATTATTTGTTTTTTTTAACATTTTCATATTATTTCCTTGTTTAATTTTATTAATTTATTTTAATACTTTAATTTATATAAATCAAGGAATTAAATTTTCGCTAAAATTTTCGTTATTAGTTGATTACATTTGAAGTGTAATTTTTGTTTTATTTTTATTTGGTTTTATTTTTTTAGAATAATATTTGCGGTTGATTAAATTTTAAATCTTTACTATATCCCATCATTTTTAAATCATCTTCTGTAAATGATTCAAAATATATTGTTGTAGCATCAAAAAATATAATATCTATTTTATTGTTAAAAAGATCGGCTGTATTTCTGTATAAGGTCTTTTAGATTAACTTTGTAATCATTATCTGTTTCTTTGAGTTTAATTTTTTCGGGTTTTTTATTTAATCTACTCAAATCTTCAGGACTAAATAAAAGCTCCTGATTATTTGCTTCTAATTTAATACGAATAGATTCTGCCAGCATTTTTAATTGCTCTAATTCATTATCATCCGCCGCCACGCCGACATAGCGGACAATCTTTTGATGAACATTGCCGCCTTTTCGTACTGACTGTACTATTTGTACAGATTTCCTTTAAATTCTCCTGAAAAATCAGGAATAATCCTTTGTTATCTTTCGCCATTGTCTCTCACCTGATATTAATAAAAGTAAATCATTCCTTTTTGATCAAATGTGTCGAGTTTGGGTTCTTGCGATCCATGTGTCTCCGATTTAACATTCTTATAAACAGAATCAAAAATCTCTGACATTTTTTTCTCTCCATCATTGAGGGCTTTAATCAGATAATATGTAAATACACTGTTTTTCAGTGTTTCTGATTCAACAGAAACCTGATTATCCAGACATGATGCCATTAAAACTCTTCCCTCTCCTTTAGCAAAGTCTCCTGTCAGATTCATTGATCCTCCTGCTTTCATTTTAAATCCTTTAATTGAGGCCGTTTTTACATTTTTATTGTTATCATCGCTTCCACTAAAACAGGAGTCTAAAATCAGGAAAATCCGTTCGGGTGAAAGCAATGCCAGCCTTTTGATTTCTTCAAGCCTTATTCCTTTCGCTTCAGGGTACTCGGTTTCAAAATCCTGTGGAGCTAAATATGCTGTCTTCCCATCTTGAGCAGTAGGATCGGGAACTAAAATCCCATGACCGCTGTAGTAAATAATTAGTGAATCATTCTTGCCAGTCAGAGTTTTTAATTTAGAAAAAAGTACCTTAACCTTTTTTTTATATGCTTTTCCTGTCTTTGTCATAACAATGGTTACTATTTCATTCTGTCCTTCAGTAAGAGGTATTTTTAAATCAATATTTGCTAATGTACGCTTGTCATTATAATCGATTTCAGCAGCACTTTTTAATTTTTGGTTATTTACTTTTACTATTATGTTTTCAACTTCCTCGTCCCCGGTATAAATAGCATCGAAAGTTAGATTTGTCTCCGAAGTTTGATATCCCTCTGAAGGAAAATTAATTGTCAACTCATTCTTACCTGATGCTTTTACACTTTTTGCAGTAATTTCCTCATATTTTGTTATAAGCATCTTATGGGTATTATTATCAATCTCACCTGTTTTTTCATATCCAGCATCTTTCTGAAATTTTATAATTGCATTTTTTGTCTCATCACTGTATTTGCCGTCCATATCTCCATTGTAATAATTTAGAACAGAAAGCATCAACTGGATTTTTTTGTAAATTCAAGATTGCCATTGAGAATAGAAAAAAGATTGGTCAAATTGTTTTTTGCCTGTAAGTTGTCAGGTTCAATTTTTAACACCTTCCTATAATCATTTATTGATTCTTCGAACATTCCTTTTTTTTCGAATGTATATCCGCGATTATTATAAGCATTAGCATAATCAGGCTTCAGACTAATTGCCTCTTTGTAATCAGCTATTGCCCCTTCATAGTCCCCTTTGTAATATTTTGCAAGCCCGCGGTTATAATAAGCATCAGCATAATTAGGGTTCAGACTAATTGCCTCTTTGTAATCAGCTATTGCCCCTTCACATAGTCCCCTTTGTTATCTTTTGCAACCCCTGAACTAAAATAATCATCAGCATTAAATGCCCCAACAGCGTTAAAGAAAAGAAGATATATAAGGATAAATAATAGGCGTGAGCTGTATTTTGGTTTTTTTTCGAAAATATTAGAAGGTATTCTCAGTGAGTTATTCATCAAATCACCCTTTCATAAATCGTGATAGTTAATTTAACTATAAAAATTGTAAAAAGTCAATATTATTATTATTTTTTTTAGAATTTTTCTAATTCCTTTATCTGTTGGGAAATTTCTGTAAATACCCGTTGCGTCATAAGTAAATGTTACCGAAATATAATTAAATATTAATTAATA
>CAYWFU010000171.1:0-2593 GCA_964457585.1 uncultured bacterium
ACGTAAATTTAGTTAGACAAAAGAAGAATTAGAATTATATGACACAATCTCAATTTATAGACAGGATGAAAGAGGTAGAATAGAGCAGGCTCTAATAGATGGTATTGAAAAAGGATGGCAGGAAGGAAAGGAAGAAGGGAAAAAGGAAAAAAAATTAGAAGATGCAAAAAAAATGTTATTAAAAGGAACTGCAATTTCTGATATTGTTGATTTTATTGGTTTATCAGAAAATGAGATTAAAGAGTTAAAGAAAGAAATTTGTTAAACGCCCTTTAACGTCTATGTCTTTTGCTGGTTCAATCTTGATTGAACCATAAGATACAAAGGCTTCTTAAAGAAGCAAACTGCCCTGTACCTGAGTTTGAATTCGGGAGTTTTTTTACGATTATTTTTAAAAGAGAGAAAAAAAAGTTGGGTGAAAGTTCGCAGAAAAGTTCGCAGAAAATATTATCTTTATTAAAACAAAACCCGAATTTTTCAGCTATGGAAATCGCTAAAGAAATTGGTCTTACTCATCGGGCAGTGCAAAAGCAAATAGCTATATTAAAAGCCAATGGTAAGCTTGAACGTATTGGATCTGCTAAAGGCGGGCATTGGGAAGTGGTGAAGAAATAATGGCTGGACTAATACGTAACTGATAGCCTAATGACTTAGGAAACCCAAATTCCGACATGGGTATCATACGACCCATAAAAATTTTGTTTTTTTGATTTTTTATACATAAAAAGTGAATCATAAATCTAATTTTTCCTTTTTTTATTCATGAATTTAACGAAAATATTAATTTGTTGTGTTTTTAGACAACCTCCTTTAAATCCCTTGTCGGGATAACAATTAAAACTATCCGGATTATTATTAAATTTTAAGTAAATCCGCATAAACAACTATACCTTTTTCTGGCTTGAACAAAAATATTATATATTTCATCACTAATACCTGCTAATTTCAATATTATTTGACCTGCATGATTTACAACTTTACCTGCAATGTTGAGCAACTGCCATCTTAATGTTTTTATTGTTTTGGTATGCCAGTCTTCTGGTAATGCCATGAATTTTAATCCTACCATCAGATTATAGGCGATTACTCCTAATCTGAAGAAAACAGCATTAGCACCAAATTGTCCGCATGGCATTTTATCCATTCCAAAACCCAGTTTGATTTCTTTATTGCAATTTTCGGCATTACCACGCTCATTATGCCAATGAACTATTTCTGTAAGTTCTTCTTCAATTTTTTTATTTGTATATTCCCGGTTGCTGGCAATTGAATAATAGTCATAAACATCTTCTAATAACGGTAATTGCTTATTTGGTGTCCATCTTTGAGCTATCAGACGAAATGCTTCTTTGGTTTCGTTCATGCTATGGATGATTTCTCCTACTTCACGTCCGGTATCAATCCCGTATTTATCTTTTAACGGATACCAGTTTTTTATTCTTGTAATTGCATCTTTTACAGCACTGTCCATACCTGCTGTTATTGTAAATATTATGTTTTCCTTATTACAAATATTTATGATTTCTGCCTGATACCATGCACTATCACTACGTAATCTTGCTACTCTCTTCCCTTCTGGCATATTTGTCTGACATTTTCGTAAAAATTCTACCGCTCTTGCGTGAGGGGGAACATTCCCTTCCCTAAATTCATCTGCTATAAATACAGGCACTTCTGCCAATGAACCCAACATTGGCATATACCCGTAATTCCCTTTATATGTTTTTTTCGCTTCTGCCTTCTCCGATATTATCTCCGTTGCATCAGGGTCTAATGTATATTCACTATTTTTGTCTTTTTTTAATATTTTTTTGATTAATTTGTTATCTATTTTTTCAAGCCCTTCATACCCAGTATTTCCATACATTCTTATTAACCATTTTCCTATGGCATCTGTACTCGGTATTTCTTTTATTCCAGCTAATTTAATTAATGCTTTATCGCTTTTTATTACCCGAATATCTTCCATACCTTGACCGCCTCCTATTAACATCAGCAACATTGGGGTTATATATGTTTCTGCTTTATAACCCACTGATGAGCCAGGTTTTGGCATTACTATATTTGTATACGTATTTAATCCCAAAATATTCCAGAACTCTCCACATAATGCCAAGCCGCTATGACTCGTTATTGTTTCTTCGCTTTTTTCTATCTTGAATTTAAACATTTTTTCGGTTATCATTAATTTATTCCTTTGTGAATGGCTTATATCTTATATTTTAACATTCACAAAATTTTTTTGCCCTGATTTTTTCAGCCTTTCACCTTTTGGGTGAATATTTTTTAGGGTTAAAGTATCACTATTACTATATTTTAATTTTTTATATCGGATTTAGGGATAACCACAGACTCACCCCATCTACTGAGTACTGTTGACACACGTAAATCAATTGGTTTATTGTCAAATATAAACCTCAATCGCCCATCCTGAGGCACTAGTTTTTCAGCAATATCTAAAGTAGAAATTGTTTTTATACGTGAAATAACAGCAGGATGTAATTTATGTGGAATACTCATTGCTTGGTATAAAATTCCATCAATTCTAAATCTTACATGAGTTTCTTCCTGTCGCGGTTCAATATGAATATCA
>CAYWFU010000172.1:0-2572 GCA_964457585.1 uncultured bacterium
GGTAGGGAAATTATACAACGCTGGGATAAAGAGAAAGAGTTTAGAAAGAGCATTTGGAGTAGCGCGTACTACGATGCAACGGTGGGGTAGAGCGGTAAAAAAGAAGAAAGAAAAAGAGATGTTAAAAGCATTATCAGGTCCTGGATTTCCACGGAAATTAACAGATATTATGGAAAGATATGTAAAAGAACGGTTTACTGAGATATATGTTGAAAATCGCTACAGTTATAGCAAGAAGTTGCTAATAGATATAGAAAAGGTATTTGGTAAAAAGATAAGCGGTTCAACAATACGGCCGATATTTAGTGCAATAAAAAAAGAATATAAAGAAAAAAATAAAATATACAATAAAGCTGAAGAAATAGGGCAGAACATCTTGAAAGAGGATGAACAAAACAATCGCCAGCATGCGAACTCTTTTCACATTACTACCATTGGGAACAAAGAAGAAAAGAGAGTGCATGCTGGCGGATTAACAGAAACAGCAGTGGTGGGTAGTGTAAATATCAGTAATTATGATCAAACTAACATTAAAACTGATGAAATAGAGGTAGAGGATAATTTAAAAGGACAAGAACAAAACAACTTGCAGAAAGCATGCTCGTTTCATATTAACACATCAGGATATGAATTATGCCATCATGCAGGAGTGCTTATATTTAGTTCACTGGTAAACGGACTAAAGCATTTATCTGGGAATGTGTCAGAAAATGTAAATTTGATAAAACAATGGATAGTTAGTATATTATCAGGAGCCATGAATATAGAACAGACAAAATTATTGGATTTTAATTCAGTAGAAGTAATAATAGGCCAAGTAATAAGAAGTCTGGAAACCCAACGAGAACGGTTGGTAAAGATGTCAGAAGAAGAACAGCAAAGGAACATGGTATTAAAATATAATGGAGAAATAGTTAAAATAGAGCAGGAGAAAGATTTATATTTTGACCCGCATGTAAAACATTACACGGGTGCAAAGAAGCTACTAAAAGGGTGGTGTCCAAGTATAAGGTTTGCAGACAAAATAATGAACCTGGATTTTATACACACTAAGGAAGGTCATCCCGTATACGTTGAAGACAGTGATAATTTTAATGATGCACGAATACGTTTTAAACATATACTTGAAAAATTTCGCAAAGTAGTAGGGATACCGGAAGAAAAAGTAATCACATACATAGCAGACAGGGGGTTGTATAAGGTAGAGTTATTTAATGATTTCATGAAAGAAGGGAGCAAACAACATTTTATAATATGGGAAAAGGGTTACAAAAAAGACAAATGGGAAGAAAAAATAGAGACAGAAGTAAGAGGAGAGTTTGAAATGTTCAGGCCGCGTAACAGTGCTGATGATCTATTGAAGTACACATTTAAATATATTGATAGACGGTGGGATAAAGACACCAAAATCAGGCAGATAATAGTAAGAGCAACAAATCCCAATGGGAATATGATAGAAGTATCAATATTAGCCAGTGATAGTGAAAGGTATGTTCAAGAAATAATAGAATTGATGTTTAAGAGGTGGTTGCAGGAAAATGACTTCAAGTATTTAGACAAACATTTTGGAATCAATGAAATAACGAGTTATATGGCAAGGCCATATTGTAATGAAATGGCAACAAGTCTTGTAGATGTACAAGTTAAGACAGGAGAATATAAGGCGTTACAAATGAACATGGCGGATGTAAAAAAAAGATTATCAAAGCTTTTACTACAAAAACATTTAAGTGATAAAGAAAAAGCAGACAGGGATAATAAAATAGAGCAATCAACGAAACGGATAAAAGAGATAAAATTACGACTTGAGAATACGCAGAAAGAAGTATCACGACTTAATACAGTAATAAATGAAGGGTACTATAGAATGACAACATCTACCAAGGCATTGATGGATGCAATAAAAATTACTGCTCGTAATATGTTTTATGAGGGATTTAAGCAATTCAAAGAGATGTATGACAATTACCGTGACGACCATGTGGTTTTCAGGAATTTAACCAGGGCATTGGGCGGTGTTTCTTTTGGAGAACAGGTAGTTGATGTTGTTCTATATCCTACCATGAATTACCAGAGCAAAACCAAAAAAGTAATAGAACAACTATTAGAAAACATAAATAAAACCATTCCCAGTATGCCTGATGGATCGAATAGAATCTTAAAATTTTCACTGGGACAAAAAGCGAATAAACTTTTTAGCATATTACCGTTCTATAAAGAATAGATGAAAATTCTAAACTATCAGAGTTACACATGGGTTTTGCCCGTATGTAAAATTTAACCTTAATTGAGAGTATTTTTCTGGCGATTTATCCATTTACCGCTTCCCTCAATACATATGAGTTCTGATCTTAAAAAAACAAAGGGGAAGGAGAATCGAAGATATGGATTTCATAATAGCGTGTCCAAACACTGATTTGACTTTTAATTTTTGGTTGTGATAAAATAACTTACAAGATGAAACATCAATCTAAAAATTTAATACACAAAGTTTATAAAGACAAAAGATACAAAGGCAAACATATTATTATTATTGGCGGTAGGATTTATACCACTAAAACCGGCAGAGCTA
>CAYWFU010000173.1:0-2539 GCA_964457585.1 uncultured bacterium
ATTTTTATTTGCAGATACGAGAGGCTTTCGTCTATATTTTAACTTGCATATTGCGGACAGAATTTAAAAAATGTGGTTCAATCAATTCAAAGGTAGTTGAGTGTTATTTTAATCAAGGAAAAATTTACGAACAGAAAAAAGATTTTCAAAAAGCAAAAGAATATTATCAAAAAGCTTTAGAAATTAATCCAAATATAAAAGCTGTTAAAGACGCTTTAAAAATATTAAAACATTAAAATAGGTTTATTTATTTATCTGATTTTGTTCAGATTTTTTAATTCAATTTAATTTAATTTTATGACAAAAAAAATTATGAAAATTTTCAAAAAAAGCGTAGCCGTTTTATTGATGGTTACTGTATTAATGCCGAGCAGTCTTTTGGTTTTTGGAAATATCCCAGAAGTTAATGCGCAAGAAACTCTCTCTATTGTTCTTGATGTCACAACACCATCGAGCCAGAATGTTGCTGTAGAAACGCCTAATATTAATTTCACAAAAATTAAACTTAGCGCTTCAAATGAAGATATTTTAATAACCTCAATTACTATAAAACGATATGGACTTGTCACTGATTCTAGTATTCAAGCTATTAAATTATTTGATGGCGCTACTCAAATAAGATATACTGTCGGAGCTCTTACTAATATGAAAGCAGTATTTAATGGACTTAATTTTATTATTCCAAAACATTCTTCAAAGATTATTTCTATTATTGCAAGTGTAAGCGCTACAGCAAAGACAGGAGAACAAATTAGTTTGGGGATTGATAATGTTTCTGATATTTTTGCCGTTGGTCAAACTACTGCAAATCAAATTTCTGTTAGTGGTAATTTTCCAATACAAGGAAATACTATGAATGTAACAGGTGGTTTATCTGAAAACAGATTTCAGCTTGGCCCAAAAGTTCAAATTACAAATAATTCAAGTGGTCAATATATAAATAATCTATCTGTTTATAAAGATAAAGTAGTTTATAGAAATGATAGAAATAATATTTATATGTATGATGTTTCTACTCAAACAAAAACTAAAATTAAATCTAATTTAAGCGGTCAATATATGGGCAATCCAGTTGTTAGTGGAGATAAAATAGTTTGGCAAGAATATGGAGACAACGGAAGTAATATTTATATGTATGATATAATTGCAAAAAATGAACATCAAATGGCTTTAAATTTAAGCGGTCAATATACATACAATTGGGCTGTTTATGGAGATAAAATAGTTTGGCAAAAATATTGGAATAGTGGGAATGGTATTTTTATGTATAATTTTTTAACTAATGCAGAAATTAAAATTAAATCTAATTTAAGCGGGCAATATACAAGCAATCCAGCTATTTATGAAGATAAAATTGTTTGGCAAGATTATAGAAATGGGGGAAATAGTATTTATATGAAGAATCTTTCTACTAATGAAGAAAGTAAAGTTACAACTTTTTTAAGTAGCCAATATTATGCAGCTTACAATCCAGCTATTTATGAAGATAAAATTGTTTGGCAAGATTATAGAAATGGGGGAAATAGTATTTATATGAAGAATCTTTCTACTAATGAAGAAAGCAAAATTAGTGGAAATTCAAGTGGTCAATATGTAGGTAATCTATCTATTTATGGAGATAAAATAGTTTGGGAGGGTTATAAAAATAATACAAGTAGTGGTATTTATATGTATGATATAGCTACAAAAAATGAATATCAAATTACAAATAATTTAATTACAAATAATTTAAGTGGTCAATATGTTGGGAATATAGCTATTTATGAGAATAAAATAGTTTGGGAAGGTTATAAAAATAATACAAGCGATATTTATATGAGAGAATTTTGGTTTAATCCTTCTAAAGTAACTGATCTTTCTTTTAAACCCGGAAATTTACAAGCGATTTTAAATTGGCAAACTGCTGAAAAAGGAACTTATGATATAGCGGGATATAATGTTTATCAAAAACAAGGAGAGGAATATTTTAAAGTAAATCAAGAATTAATTAAAGACACAAATTATATAGCCCAAAATTTAAAAGGCGCTATTCAATATTATTTTAAAGTAAAGGCTGTAGATATAAAGGAAAATGAAGGAGAATTTTCTGATGAAATATTAGTTAAAATTAATGAAGCGCCAAAAATAAAATTAACATCGCCAAACAGTAGCGTTTCTGGAAATAAGTTATATCCAGCTACATATATTAAAAGCATATATACTTTAAAATATGATATTGAAAATGACGATCAGGAAAAAGTAAACGTTGAATGTATGTATAAAATAATGGGAACTAATTTTTGGCGTTTAATAAATGATTCAAATCGCAAAGTGGAAGGAATTCAGTGGGATACTAAATCAGTAGATGAAACTTATACAACAATATATGGTGCAAAAAATATGTATGAAATTAAATGTATTGCCACTGATTATGCTGGTTTAACGGGAGAATCAACAGCAATAAATATTGGAATAGATAGAACAGCTCCAAAAATTTCTATATTTTTAACTCCAAGCACGATTTATGCAAATGATCTAGTTAAATTAACCGCTCAAATAT
>CAYWFU010000174.1:0-2531 GCA_964457585.1 uncultured bacterium
ATTAACAATTTTTCAGAATATACAATAAGAAACAGCAATTATGCGCTTATTGATTTATTTAAGTTTTTAAAATCGAAACATATTTCTCGGATAGCAGATATTTCAAGTGAAGTTCTCAGGAATTATCAGAGTAAAATAATGCAGATAAAGCAAGCGAAGAACGGAAAGCCATTAGCATTATTGACAATAGTAAAGAAATTACAACCATTAAAAGAATTTTTCAAATGGTTAAATAAAAAATGTATAATTCTTTATGATCCAACTTTGGATATGGAAATACCTGCACAAAAGAAAAGCTTACCGCAGACAATTCTTACTCAAGATGAAATTGAAAAAGTTCTATCTATTCCCAAAGAAAATAATATTATTGGTTTCAGAGACAAAACAATATTAGAACTGCTTTACGCAACAGGAATCAGGAATTTTGAGTTAAGGAAATTAACAATAAATGATGTTGATTTTGAAAACAAAGTTATTTTTATTAAAGAAGGAAAAGGTAAAAAAGACAGAATAGTTCCATTGATTCCAATAGCATTAAAATATTTAAAGAAATATATTTTTGAAATTCGGTTGAAGTTTTTAAAAGAAAAGAGACAAGAGGTTTTGTTTTTGACTCTTAACGGCAGAGGGTTTGAGAGGCAGGGGCTTTGTGAGCTAATCCAAAAATATGGAGTAGCAAGCAATATTTCAAAACCAATAACAGCACATATAATCAGACATAGCATTGCAACGCATTTGCTTGAAAATGGGATGTCAATACGGTATATACAAGAATTTCTGGGGCATGGTAGTCTTGGGACAACACAACGTTATGCAAGGGTAATGATAAAGGATTTGCGGAAGATGTACACGAAACATCACCCGAAGGAGAAACGGCGAAAGAAAAGCTGACAGCTTTTCTTTCAGATTCAATTTTTTTGGCAAGAAAAGATTTTTAATTGGTTTTGTATTTAATGATTTATTTTTTGAGTGGGGAAAAATAAAAAGCCTTAAAATAATAAATCCGATTTGTTTTGATTATTTAAAAAATTTTTGTAGGTAGGGGGATAATTCAGTTCGTTTTGGATATAGAGAACTAAAAGATTTTAAAATCAATTGGTTTTTGAATTTAATATTTAATTTTTGTGGGCGTGGGAAATAAAAAGATTTAAAATAATAAAACCAATTTATTTGTTTCTATTGTTTTTTCTCAAAGGCGTCGTAAGACGCCAATTTACAATGCTGATGAGACTGAAGCAGGCTTGGAGCGGAGGAAAAGGAAGACAGCTTTTTTATGCTGGCTGAAGTCGTGTTGAACTATCATCTGCAATTGCAGATTGTGATACGGCTGTCATTGAGCTCTCCCTCTTATCCAATAGACCGATATTTTATATAAACTTTATGTAATTTTGTTTTGATTTTACTGTTTTTAAGGCTTAATGTTTTTTTATCTTATATATGGTTGATATTTTTTCCCGCTTTTAAACACCCCCAGACTTAATATTGCTAACCTTCTACATGCAGCATTTCTTGCATTAAAATCCGAATACCCTTTCTCTCGAATCAGATATTCATAATAATCATTAATAGGATTATTTCCTCCTATGGCAGCAAGAGCTCCTGTTTTATATACGCATTTTAATTGTCTTGAATAACGCGGTTTCTTTCTTCCATAACTTCTGCCACCGCTTATTTTCTCATGGTTAATTAATCCCGAATAACTTAAATAATCTCCTTTTGTTGGAAATCTATATGGGCTTACTACTCTTGCGACAATTTTTACTCCATTTATTATGTCAATGCCTGGTAAACTTCTTTGATTTCTGATTTCAGAATATTCTCTCGATAACCTTTTAAATTCATTTTCATATCCTTTTTTTTCTTTTTCATAATTACAGACCTGTCTGTCGAGACATTCCAGAACATATTGATCTTCGTTGGATATTAATTTAGTGTCCGTTTCTTCATCTCCATTTTTTCCGCATGCTCTGAGTAAAGAATACCTTTGATTTTTTAACCGAACACCAGCATTAACTAAATCTTCGTATCCGCTTACTAATCTTCGAAGATACAGAAATTTATCTCCTGAATGAAACACTTCCTTTATAAGTCCGGTTTTTAAAAGCTGGACAAGTTTGCTTGCATCTATCTTATCTGTTTTCGGCCCTTCACTTAATAATCTGTTTCTATACGGATCACAGACTATTAATTTACCTACATAATCAATAAGTTCGGTATATAACCATTGTGAAGTCGTTGTTTCTTCTATTACTAATATCTTTTTGCCTTTTAGATTATTTAAATAAACTTGTAATTCAACAATATCAGATTCAACATCAATAACTTTGATATCATTGGATTTCTTGGTCATGCGTGCAATAGCCATATTTTTTATTGACCAGTCTATTGCAATGTAATGGTCATAGATGATATCATTCATATCGGTCTCCTTTTTTTGTGTTTGTTTTTACTTACCTTAATAAAATTAACACAAATTGAATTTATAAGGAGACCATCTTTCTTATTTTATCGTCGTATATGCGTGCAGAGCC
>CAYWFU010000175.1:0-2510 GCA_964457585.1 uncultured bacterium
TCGGGATTTTCTTGTTGAGCGTATTTTTCGGCTTGGTTGGCGTCTTTTAGAAAGGTAATGGTAAGTTCGAACCGATTATTGCTCTTTCGCTCAAAAAGGTGAATTTTTGTAACCGGTCAGTGAATGGGGGAATTTATCATTTTTTAGAATTTAATCTTTAAGCGGCGGTAAAAGCGAACATACATTAACATTCGGATTCTTCGCTATGATATCTAATGATTCTTTAAGCCATTCCTGAAGTTTATCCGCCGGTAAACGTTTTTTTGTCGTATGAATAATCGTCATTAATATTGAACGAGTCAGCGCTCCTTGTTTAGATTGAGAACCAAAGCTTACCTTGCGGGCGATCACTGTAGGGCGCAATTCTCTTTCCGCTCGATTGTTATCCGCGGGAACCATACGATCACTTACCCAATGATACAGCCGGTGTTTATTCTCCTTAAATATTGTTTGTATGGTTTTAATTTCCGGATGCCGGCTTGCGGAATTTATAATTTTAAATATTTGAGATTGCAATATTTTTGCCCGGCGATAATAGGCGGCATCATTTTAGTTTAATTCGATCTTAAGGTTTTTATAGGAAGGAGCGATTGATGCGCAAGTTTCTAAAAGTATATTTTTAGATCTATGTCGTTCTTGGTTTATTAGGAATTGTTACGTTGTTGGGCAGGGAGCATTCAATTTTTGAACTTCTAAGAAATACGGTATTTTGGATTCTTTCCCCAGTCTGTATATTTCTTTATGTTTATCAAAAGAAATGGTTACCGGGCAGATTTTGGCAAATTTATTTCTTTTTGTATATTACTGATGCGATATATGATTTCTTTTATTTAAGAAAGTCAGCGTCCTTTGAATCGGACACTGTATATATCATTGGCTATCTCTTTGGGATTGCATTACTGATACCAGCATTTATTGCTATCTATCTGTACGCTTTTAAGGGCAAGTGATAGCGTTTGATTGGATTAATTTTGGCGGTATTTTTAGATAGTTATGTAGAGTGTTTTGTTTTTTAAAAATAAATATTGCGTGCGCACTTATTATGTGTTAAATTAATAGTGGAGGTGATACCAATGTGCAATATTACAATTTCCTTAGAAGATGATCTTTTAAAAATAGGGCGCAGATATGCTCAAGAGCGCCACCTTTCTCTGAATGCTCTTATTAGGCAATTATTAACTAAAACCGTGCTAAAGACAGAAAAAAAAGAATGGCTGGCGGAATGTTTCGCGGCAATGGATAAAGCTAAGGGGAATTCTCGGGGGAAAAAATGGAGCAGGGAGGAATTGTACCGTGCCTAAAATATTTATTGATACTAATATACTTGTTTACGCCGCGGATAAGTATAATTCTAAAAAACAGAAATTATGCCGGGAGGCGTTAGAAAAATTTGAGTCCGGAAATGATGGAGTGATTTCAACTCAAGTTATGCAGGAATTTTATGTGATTGCCGTGAGAAAAATTGGTATTGAGCCTCAAGCCGCGAAAAAAATTTTACACTCTCTGGAAAATTTTGAAATTGTCACCGTTGACCCCGCCTTGATTAAAGAGGCCGTTGATTGCAGTATGATTGAGCAGATTTCATTTTGGGACGCGCTGATTTTGGTATGCGCGGAAAGCGCTAAATGCGCTAAGGTTTGGACCGAAGACTTAAATCATGGCCAGATTATTAATGGCGTTAGAGTTGAGAATATACTCAAGGCTTTTTAAAATTTAAATCAGCGGCAGGTGGGATAATCTGTGGTAGAATTAATAAAATATGATTTTTTTATTGACTTACACGTATAATTATGTTAATATTTATACGTAGGAGGCATAGCTATGATGAATAAATTAACATTGGCGTTAGATGAAACCGTTGTCAGAAGGGCAAAAAAATACGCGCAGCAAAGAAAATTAAGCCTTTCAAAAATAGTGGAATTTTTCTTTTTGTCTTTGACGTCTGAAACAGAGGAAAAAACTATGGTAATTTCACCAATTACCGCGGGATTAGCGAGGATGGTTAAGGTTGGGAATATCAAAGATAAAGATATTTTAGCGGATGCTCTTATTAATAAATATTTATGAAAAAAGTATTTATTGATACAGATATTTTTCTGGATACTATTTTGGATAGAAAACCATATTCTAAATTTTCTAATGAATTATTAAGCCTCTGCGAGCAAAATGAAATTACCGGTTATACATCCTGTCTTGTTATCGCCAATATTTATTATATTATCAATAAAATTGCCAATTATCAAAAAGCCATAAACGCTATAGGCAAAATTCGGTCGTTAACCGCCGTCCTTCCTTTTACGGATAAAGAAATAGGCGAATCAGTGAATGCTGAATTTCGAGATTTTGAGGATGGAATACAGTATTTTATCGCTGTGAATCATAAAATTGATTGTTTAATTACGCGCAATGCCAAAGATTTTAGGAAAACAACTATTAGTATATTGACCCCAAAAGAATTTTTGGTTCATTCGTAATTAACTTGAATGTATTTGTATAAGTCTTTTAAAATA
>CAYWFU010000176.1:0-2510 GCA_964457585.1 uncultured bacterium
TTAAATTACGCAGAATTCATTATGAATAAGTTAGCCCAATTTGAAGGATTTTGGTAACTATTCAGCCTATAAATTTAATCTTGGAATAAATGGATGTCCAAAAAAAACATTTTGAAGTGCAGAAAGGACATGTTACAAGTATATTTAAAATAAGGCGACCAGCAGTCATGAACTGCTATTCCTTTAAATGCATGTAATATACCCGCTGCTTCCATTCCTTCAAATCCTCGTTTGGGCTGTATGGCATAATATGTAAATTGGGGTGTAGAGGCAGAGTGTAACCAGTGTAATTTTTTCTTGCAGGATAAACCTGTTTCATCAAAATTTACTACTGGAGACTGAATTATCAATTGCTTTACCTGATTTTCGAACTCCTCTAATCCTTTATAGCAACTCTCGTTTATATTATTCAACGTTCCTGCACTAATCCTATGACCGAATACATCAAAGAAAAATTCGCATACCCTATCAAACGGTATATATTGATATTCCATAAGGTATGTATTTAATGCTTTTATACCAGACCCGTATTGCACAACCTGTGTAACATCTGCCGGAAAATCTGCTTTGTTCTCCATTCCACAACGAGGGCAATCTTTTATTTCATTTCTATGTTCCGTTACTTCTATCTTCATTGGGGGAATGTCAAACATCTGGCGTTTTTCATAATCTTTGACTTCTGTATTCTCTAATGAACAACCGCAGCCCTTGCAATCTTTAACTTTATGAACAAGTATATAATCAGGCTTTTCTACCATTTTCAAATTATGCCCTTTGTGTCCTTCCTGACCCCCAACTTTTTTATTACTTTTCTCACGCAAACTACAAGGCTTTTTTTTAAAGCTATCACTGGATGGCGGTTTGCTGCTATTATGGCTGTCTTTTGCAAGCTGGTCTTCTAATTCTTTTATCCTTGCTTTTAGTAATTTTATTTCCTCTATCATTTCTTCAAATAGCTTAAAAACCGTCTCAACTCCAGTATTATATATTTCAGCAAATTTTTCTCTGTTTAAATTTACTAAAATTTTTTCTTTTTTTTCACTATTGATTTCTGTCATAATTTAATAGTATAATATTTTATAGACTGAATTACAAAAAAAAATTTAAATCTTTTTTTTAGGAGGTCTGAATAGTTACGGATTTTGGTTCATTCCGTAACAGCCTGTCGACTAATAATCCGGTGAACTTTACTGATCCGTATGGATATAGGAAGAAAGGTCTTGGAACCCAGAGTGTTGAACAACAGATTATTGCATCTAAAATAACGCCTCAATATGAAATAACTCCATCAGGTAAGATTGTCCAAATAGAAGAACCAGCCCCATGGGAATCATATCTTTTATCTAAAGGTGTAAGTAAGTTTGAAGTCAATGTAATGAAAGAATTTTTTATCTCTTCACCTAGTGAGTATGAAATAAATTTAAGAGAAGGGACTTATACAAAGCAAACACCAGTAGCCGGATTTGAAGCAGAATTGGTAAAGACTATTTTCCCAAAAGTTACTATTGTTGAGACCCTAACTACTGAATATGAAGGAGCGACAAGTGAAATGGGAATGAAAATTTCTATAGCTGTTAATCAACCACATAGACTATTTGGTAATACTCCCGAAACAGCTACAAAACGGTTATATTCTGTTTATCAAACTCCTGCCTTACAAAAACCTGCTGAAGTAAGCGAAAGTTCATTTATAGGGTTGGTCAGAGCCAGTTATTCTGGACTTTTAGTTCATGAATTAACTCATACTAAGCAATATGTAACCAACCCTGTTGGAAGTTTGCTAACAAGTTTTTGGGAAAAAAATATTTTAAAACTACCTCATGGTGAACGAACTCTTGAAAAAGAAGCTTTTGCTATGGAAGAAAGATACGCACAATTTTTTCTTCAAAAATTAATAGAATCTAAGATAGCTATTCCGATAGAAGTGTCTCCCTATAGGAGATTCTTTACTTTCTCTGAAGAAGAGGCAAAAAGAAAAGGTCTAATATAGAATGGTCAATAAACTATCTAAATGGATAATAATTTGTTTTTTATTTGTTTTATTATTATTTAGTTGTAAAAAAGATTATTTTTCAATATTAATTCCAGAGTCTTCTTTAGGGGAGATAGATACTATAACAATAGACAATAATGAAGAAATAAATAATATAAGTACCGTCAAATTTAGTAAATATGATATTAATCTAAAAATATACGCGTATTATTGTTGGTATCATTATATCTATTCTATTGTATTTCAATTAGAAATTTTTAATAATAGAAAAAATGATATAAAGATAAATTTAGATGCCAAAAATATACAATATAATTTTATTAATTATATTAATCGAAATGGATTAAAAGAACCTGTTACACCACCTATAGGTGGTACAGGAATTGAGATAATAGACCCTTCTATAGTCACAAAATGGGATACATTTTTACCTATATGTCCTTCATTGTCATTGTTATATGGTTATCTTTCACGAGAAGTAGACATGTTAAATAATTCTGAATTTACATTATTAAAA
>CAYWFU010000177.1:0-2506 GCA_964457585.1 uncultured bacterium
GTTTTAAGAAATTTATTTAAATCAATAATGGCATAATTACTATTTTTAATTGTATGCTCTGAAAAATTGTTAACATAATAAAAAAAATGTTGAAAAACAAAAAATACTTGACATGTAACTACAGATGTAGTATTTTTATTCTGAGGTGATTAAAAATGCAATTTACAAATATTAGAGATTTTAAGATTAATGCAACAAATTATTTAAAACAGAAAAATGAACTTATTATAACACGACATGGAGAACCAGTTGCAGTTTTATCTCCAGTAGATAAGAAATCGACCAGAGCAGCCTTGCTGCGTATTGGGCAGATTTTTAATGAAACTAGAATTTCAAAGAACGAAATTCAAAAAATATTGAATCAAGTGCGTAAAGAGATTTATGAGTAAAATCGTTTTAGATGCTAATATAATTATATCAGCTGCATTTGGTGGTATACCATTGGAAGCAATTCATTATGCTGCATATCATACGATTTTTATAAATAAAAAAATTGAAAGAGAGTTATTTGGAGTAATAGAAAAAGTATCAAAAAAATTATCACCATCTATTTTTGAAGAAGCAAAAAGTCAAATAAAAATTGTTATTAGTAATGCAGAAAAAATAAAAACTAAAAAATCAATTATAATATGCCGTGATCCAAAGGACAATGCTTATTTAGAAGTAGCACAGGCTGCGAATGCAGATATTTTAATAACTGGTGATAAAGATTTGCTTTCATTATCATCGGAAGAGCTAAAAGAAATTGGTCTTAATAAATTAGAAATTATAACACCTCGAAAATTCATTAATAAATTTTCAAAAATAGTTTAATCTACTTAAAGGAGTTTAATTATGTGATAAGCATTAATTGTATATAAAATATTTTATTATATTCAATTTAAAAGATTTGATATATTAAAATTAAATAAATATTGCCTTTTTCTTAAAGAGGACTTAGGGCCTCTAACATACGAGTAAGATAAAGGCTGTGCTTTTCTCTGGTTTTTTAGCCAGAGAAATAAGGGGCGCAGTCTATTATCGGATTTACTCGTATGTTGCCGATAGCAGATTTGTTAGCCCCTTTTTTAATGTCCAAAAAGGGGGAATTGATAAATGGAGAAAAATTATGGAAACACCAACAATAGGAGAAATGTTTATACTTTGGCTTATACTTTTTATTGTATTTTTTATTGCAGCACTTATTGAAGACCATTTCTCCGATGATGATAAAAAATGGAGGCGATGAAAATGACAATAAATCGAACAGAATTATTGAATAACATTGCAAGATTTTATCAAGAAACCTTTAAAAAAGATGAAAAAGGGAAACAATATCTCAATAGTCTCGGTTTTAATGATGAAGAAGTATTTTCAAGATTCAAACTTGGCTTTTCAAATGGAACACTCCTAAAAGCAATCCCCTCAAAAGGTTCATTAAGAAATAATCTTAAAGAAATCGGCATCTTATCTGGCAGTAAAGAATATTTTTATAATTCAATTACTTTTCCTTTATTTGATAAAAATGAAGAATGTATCGGTTTAATTGGAAAATCTTTAACTGAAGAAAAAGAAATATTTCTTCCTGAGCCACTGGAAACCGTTTTTAACTGGAAATCTATTATTGAAAATAAAACTATTATATTTTCTGAATCAATGCTTGATACTTTAACACTTTACCAGCTTGGATATTATGAGACTATTTCGATTATTGGTGAAATTCCGGAAAGTTTATTTAATCTGGTAAAAACTTACAACACTAAAAAAATATATTTATTGCTGAATAATCAAGAAAAATCTGATTATTTAATTCAAAAACTTGATGAGCTTGGAATTACAATATACAAAATCAACTTAGCTGATGGAGTCAGTATTTACGAATATATTCATAAACTTAATCATACAAAAGAAGATTTTGCAAAGTTATTAAATGAAGTAGAACCAGTATCAACAAAAATTGGTAAAGAAGGTTTGGTTAAAGTTACGGAAGAAATTATAACTTTTGAATTTGCTAAAAGAAAATATCAGGTTAAAGAAATAGATGAAGAAGAAATTAACCGATTAAGAGTTAATATTAGAGCAGTTACGGAAGATCTAATTCATATAGATACAATTGATTTATATATAAGCCGAAACAGAGCTAATTTTATCAAGGCAAGCTCAAAACTTTTTGATATGCCATATGCTGTTATTGAGCAGGATTTATCAAATATCATTCAAAAACTTGAAAAAATAAGAAGTATAAGAGAAATCACACAGGATTCCGAAAAAAATAAATCTTATCAAATGACTCAAGATGAGGAATTAGAAGCATTAGAATTTTTAAAGCAACCGAATATTTTTGATACTGTTGTTAATCACTTGGACATTATGGGATATGTTGGAGAAGAACTTAATAAAAAGATCGGTTATTTAATAACCATATCACGAAAGTTGAATAATCCTCTTTCTGGAGTAATAATTTCTCAAAGCGGTGCTGGCAAGTCAAAATTGATGGAATATCTCGCAAATTTAGTCCCACCGGAAG
>CAYWFU010000178.1:0-2498 GCA_964457585.1 uncultured bacterium
ATAAATCATTGCTAATTCTTAATCTTAAAACTAAAAAAGTCAGTCAACTTGAGTAAGATAAAGTATCTGAGCCCTCGGGAATTATTTTCCCCGAGGGCTCAATCCTAAATGAGTTTTAACGAAATGAAATATTTATTATAGATCCTATGATACAGAGTTTACACTGAGTGAAACGAATGTATTCCTCAGGATAATAGGTCTAAAATTCTCCTATTTTTCATTTATTTTACAGCTTCTTTTAATTGTTTTCCTGCTTTAAATACAGGTGACATTTTTCCAGGAATCTGTATTTCTTCTCCAGTTTTCGGATTTCTTCCTTTTCTTGGTGCACGTTTTCTCACTTCAAAAGATCCTAATCCCGCAATATTGACTTTATCTCCACCACGAAGAGCATTTTTTATACTTTCAATAATAGTTTCAACTGCATCAGCGGCTTGTTTCTTTGAAATACCTATCTCTGCAATATTATCTATCAAATCATTTTTTGTCATAAATTCACCCCCTTATCTTTAATAATTAATTAACTCAAGTTGACTGACTTTTATGGTGTAAAATTAAAATTTAAATATCAAAAATCAAAATTTAGGTGTCACTTCGTGACATTTTTTAGTTTTTTATTAAATAATTTGTCCGCAGGACACCATAATTTTGATATTTAATATTTGATTTTTGATTTAAATGCATAAATCATTGCTAATTCTTAATCTTAAAACTAAAAAAGTCAGTCAACTTGAGTAATTAACTGGTCAGTTCACTTTTAAATTCTCGTGTCATTAAGCTATGCACAGCTGAAGCAGGTTGCTTGTTACAATAAAGTACTTTAAACATTTCTTCAGTTATAGGCATCTGAATATTATTTTTTTTTGCTATTTCATATGCAGAAATAGTTGTCTTAACACCTTCTGCCACCATTATCATTTCATTTAATGCTTCATTTAATGTTTTTCCACTGCCAATTTTTTCACCCAGGAGTCTATTTCTGCTATGTTTACTGGTACACGTAACAACTAAATCCCCTAACCCGCTTAAACCTGAAAAAGTCGAATAATTAGCTTTAAAATGAATCCCAAATCTGGCAATTTCAGATAAACCTCTTGTAATAAGTGCGGCTTTTGTGTTATCCCCTAATTTTAAACCATCAATTATGCCAGAAGCAATCGCAATTATATTTTTTAAAGAACCACCAATTTCAACTCCAGCAATATCCGTATTAGTATATACTCTAAAATAATGAGTTGAAAATAGTCTTTGAATTTCTTCTGCAATAAATATATTTTTAGAAGCTGCAACTATTGCTGTTGGTATTTCTCTTGAAACTTCTTCAGCATGGCTGGGGCCTGATAAAGCAACAATTCTGTCACTCCCGGTCTCATCTTTAATAATTTCTGACATTCTTGCAAAAGTTTTATTTTCAATTCCCTTAGATGCGCTTACAAAAATAGTATGAGCAGAAAAATTTTTGACTTTTTTTGCTACATCACGAAAAACATGAGTTGGGATAACAAAAACTATTATATCTGCTTTTTCCACTACTTCATTTATGGATGATGATATTACTATATTCTGTGGTATAGATACCCCAGGCAGATATATTAAATTTTCTCTTTTTTCATTAAGGAGTTTAACATTTTCTTCATTAAATTCCCAGAGCTTAACTTCTAAATTTTTTTTCCCAAGTAATATAGCTAAAGTTGTTCCCCAACTACCAGCACCTAAAACAGCAATTCTTTTTATCATATATTTAATCTTTCAAGTTTAATTTATTTTTTGCTTATTTCAATCTTTTCCCCAATTTTACTTTCTTCACCTTTCAAAAGTCTTTTTATATTTGATGTATGCCTATAAACTACAAGCAGCATTGTAATAATTGAAAAAACAATAATTTCATAAGAATTATAAAAAAAAGGGATAAGTATTGCAAGAAAAATTGATGCAACAATATTTGATAATGACATATATCTTGTAACATATAATATCAGCATCCATACTAATACCACTATTAAAATAACTTTTGGTGCTAAAGCAAGCCATACACCAACACTTGTATTAACACCTTTACCACCATTGAAATTTAAAAATATAGTCCAGTTATGTCCAATAATTGCAGCTATTCCTATAATTAATATAGCTATACTGGGTGTATCATTTTTAAAAATATATTTATATAAAAAAACAGGCAAAAAACCTTTTGCAATATCTATTATCAGCACAATAACTGCAGGCCAGGTTCCCAATACTCTCAATACATTGGTAAACCCAATATTTTTACTGCCATAATCTCGAATATCTATCCCCTGGAAAATATATCCAATAATATAACCTGTCGGTATTGCACCAATAAGATAGCTGATAACAATATAAATAATAAGCAAGTTTGACATTGTAACTTTTATCCTTTATCTGGAAGTGCCAATTCATCCCTGCAGTAAACTGCAGGGATGAATTGGCACAAATATAAATAATAAAATATTCCTATCAGAGACAGAAGATACCCTGTG
>CAYWFU010000179.1:0-2481 GCA_964457585.1 uncultured bacterium
CACATATTGCATTGTAGTTGCCTGATTCATCAGGCTTTTTTGTATTGTAGTTGCTCGATTTATCGAGCTGTTTTTGCCCAATAAATTTGGCAACTACTAATATAATACCCTATAATTTTTTCAAAATCTGTGATCTATATCACAAAAAAATGTGATTTAGGTTACAAGTTGTATAAAGTGTTAAAGAGTCAAAGCTGTAGTCATTAAGATAAAAGATTGGGATAAAATCATAGAAACCCTTAAAATTTCTTCTAATAAAGAATTAATGACATCCCTTAAACGCGCACGCACACAGCTTTCGAGAGGAGAAAAGTTATTCTCTTTACAGGAGAGGTGCTTGCAAATTATTAGTAATCTATGTTTGACTATTCCTCCTAAAACTATAATTTTTTTCACCTTAGGACCACATGAAATAGCATATAAGAAATAACTCCTGCTTTTCTGACTTTTCGCATCTTTGACTTTTATTTCACCTGCTCAACCAATGTTCAATGAATTTGGCGACTACATACATATTGCATTGTAGTTGCCTGATTCATCAGGCTTTTTTGTATTGTAGTTGCTCGATTTATCGAGCTTATTTAGCCTGATAAATCAGGCAACTACGATTTAATACTGCCCAATAAATTGGGCAACTACAAACATGGGCAACTACCTATTCATAAAATGTTTTAAAATCAAATAACTTCTTTTCTGGATTATTTTGAATGTACTCTCGAATTTTATAAAGTGCCTGTTCATTCCTGATTACATGTTCATAATAATTTGGCTGCCATATTTTTATTCCTGTTGTTTTTGAAGTTTTCGCTTTAAATCTTCTGATAATTTCTCCTAGATGATAAATACTTTTTTCTAAAATTATTATTATATGTATGTGATCTGGCATAATAATCCAATAATCAATTTTAACTCCTGATATATGCTCTAATGATTTAATTTCATTTTTAATAATTTTTTTTACATTTTCCAAATCTAAATAAGGTTTTTGATTATTAGTACAAATCGTTACAAAATAATAACCATTATTAGAATAATCAAAATTTTTTAAACGTATATTTTTGATATTTC
Source organism: uncultured bacterium (assembly GCA_964457585.1). Classification (GTDB taxonomy): domain Bacteria; phylum JACRDZ01; class JACRDZ01; order JACRDZ01; family JACRDZ01; genus CAYWFU01. The sequence continues at coordinate 1,069 of CAYWFU010000179.1, forward strand.
GCATATTTTTTATACCAATGAAATTCAGCCTGATAAATCAGGCAACTACAATCTAAACATTGTCCAATGAATTGGACGACTACATTTTTTTGTAGTTGCTCGATTCATCGAGCTATTTTCAAGCCCAATGAATTGGGCAACTACAGATAATTCACAAATATTATAACTTATAATTTTTCCAAAATCTGTGATCTGTATCACAAAAAAATGTGATTTAAATCACATAAAAACAGTGACAAAGAATTTTTTGTTTTTCAAACTTTGTGCCTTTGCAACTCTGTACCTTTGTGCCTTATCTTCAATAATATATCAATCATTTTTTTTGTAAATGACTAAAATTAGTCATATCATGTGAAACATTATAAAAAAGGTAAACCTACAAATAACCTACAGATGTGAAAAAATTTTAAAATATTATTATTACCTCTGAAAATCGTAAATGCACCCTGCTAAAAATTAGTATTTGACAAAAAGTACAAATTAATCAATAATTAACAATGTATTATTTAATTCAATAAATATCGTAATGAAAAATATTACGAACAGAAAAAGGTTGAGGTTTTCTATATAATTGAAAAGGGTAAAATTATAACCGTGACAGTATATGTATTTTATGGAAAATGGGAGGGATAAAAATGAACATTACTTACAATGACAAAACAGATCTTCTTTACATTAGACTCGATTCAAAAAAACAAGATATTATTAATCGTCGTATTTCAGATGACATTGTTTTGGATATTGGAGAGAATGAGCGGATTGTTGGGATTGAAATTATCGATGCATCAAAACATATAAGTCTTGATAGCCTTTTCCCTATCGAATATGGAATTCCAAAAGAAAATATTGCTCATCGCGTTGCATAATGAAGAACCCTGTGGTCAATGGCATGCATTGACACTAAATTGACGATTGAGCATTGACAATTGAGCATTAAGAGCTAAAATAATACTATGGCAAAAGGCGATGATATTCAAGAAAGATTAATCAATTTTGCAGTGAGAATAATAAATCTCAATTCATCACTGCCGAATACTCAAGCAGGAAAACATATCGGAGGACAATTATTGCGTTGTGGTACATCTCCTGCATCGAATTATGCTGAAGCTCGCGGTGCTGAAAGCACCAATGACTTTTTACATAAGCTAGGTATTGTGTTAAAAGAATTAAATGAATCTGAGATTTGGCTTAGAATAATTAAACGTTGCAATATAGTCTCAGACAAAATAATAGATGATACTATGAATGAATGTAATGAACTATGTAAAATTATTAATAGCAGTATAAAAACAATAAGCAAAAAGATGATTTAATGCTCAATGCTCAATTTAATAATAGATTTAGTGTCAATGCCATTGACCCTGTGGCTCTCAGACTGGGTCAAATCAATTTATATTAATTACTAAATAAAAT
>CAYWFU010000180.1:0-2434 GCA_964457585.1 uncultured bacterium
GTATTTAATGAGGAGGACTTTTTTATTTTTCCTTAAGTTACTGCCATTGGGCTACTGCCCGTCCAGTGCAGCGCCATTGTTGGGTATTATTTTATAATATTTTTATTTGATTGTCGACAAGGGGGCATTTATGGAAAATATATAAAAATAGACTGTTATACACAAGGCTTTATTTACTATTTTATGGTTCTATTCCTAAAATTAATAAAGGAACTGGTGGATTGTTGCGTCCATGTCGCAATACATTATAAACCTCTCCCTCATAATAAGCCACACCGCTGCTCATTTGAGATTGCATTATTTTAGTGGGTAATACCTCAATGCCCAAATTGATAATACCACCAGAATAAAAAAGTAAGTGTTTTACAAATAGATCAAAAGCGACAAAAGCATATTTGCCAAATTGAACTTCAACAGCAATCTGGTCTTTAACAAAATCAGTTTGTTTATATGATGAAATAGGTTTTTTAATACCTTTTGAGATCAAAAATTCTTTTTGCTCTTCATAAGGTAATGTTATCAATTCAGGTAATAGTTTTTGATCAGTTGTAATGTAGTATTTGTAACGGCTTTCATTCCATCCTATCTTGTTGAAATTTTTATTAAATTCCTTATTTAAAGCAATTGGGCTATAAAGCATTTCTCCTGTCATAGTTTTTTCTTTGCTTACTTTAGTTATGAACTTTGAAGCATCAACACCCTCTATGATTTCAGATATTTCTTTATAAAGTTTATTGTGGTGAACAATAAGATATTCCTCGCCATTCAAATGAGAGTATTTTTGTGCTATTTTCATTTAGAATCCATTTAAACCTTTAACTAAGTCAACCTCCATCCACTCTTTGGGAACTTGTGAAACTTTATCATTTCCCGTTGGTTTGTGAATTGGTTTGTTAATAGGTCTAATTTTTAAATTTCCTTCGTTAAAATCATTAATTCTTTGATTTGCAATTTTGCAATACGTTTCTTCTTTTTCGATTCCTATTGCATTCCGATCATTTTTAATCGCAGCAATAACAGTCGACCCCACCCCTGCAAAAGGATCAAGCACCCAACTGTTTTCATCTGTCAATGCAAGTACGCAACGCTCAACCAATTCGATTGGAAATTGACAAGGATGGTATGTCTTTTCAGGATGATTAGATTTTACATTTGGGATGTCCCACATTTCTTTATCCCAATCTTTTATAACGACTTCCCAAATATCACTTGGATTTTTACCTAAAGGATTACCGGAAGGTAAACCTTTTTTTGGGCCTTTGAAATATCTTTTTCCCGGATATTTAGAAGGCACACGCACATTATCAAGGTTAAAAATATAGTCGTCCGATTTACTAAACCAGAGTATTGTTTCATAACGCCCACTGAAACGATTACTGGCATGAAGTCCATGACCAAAATACCAAATTATACGGTTTCGTAATTTTAGTCCATGTTTTTTGAATATTTGATAATAAAAAATATCAAGAGGAAAAACTTCCCCTTTATCAACATAATTGCCAACTTGCCAGCAAATGTTTCCTTCTTCGGAAAGTGTTCTTACAAGCTCATTGATTATTTCCTCTTGCGTTTCAAGATATTTTTCGATACTAGTCTTAGTTTCATATGATTTGCCAACATTGTATGGCGGAGAGGTTATAATCAAGTCAAACTTACCGTCCTCTATTTTTTTAAGGATAGATAAGCAATCTCCATTTTTAACTTGATAATTAATTTTGGGATTAATATAGTCAAACAAAGGCTCTTTTATTTTCATATTGTCAATCTACAAGTAAGAAAAATTTGTAAATAAATTATTAACCGATTCTCAGATAATTAAATATTTTATTAAGTTTCATTTAATCATATATTATATTGATTGTCAAGGTGTGTTTATCAAAAATTTTTATCTATTAATCATGTAATCATTTTATCATTTATTTTTACCCAACGACCGAAATCAGCGGCGGAGCGATAGCGGAGTCCGCTGTATTGATTGTTGTAATTTTTTAATTTATTTTTGCTTTTATTTCTTTTATCTTTTAATGCTTTTATTAATCTTTTATTTCTTTTGCTTTTATTATGTTTTTATTTTATTGCTTTTATTATGTTTTGCATTAATTTATTTTTGCTTCTATTAAGTTTTAATTTTATTTGCAACGCACAAAATCAGGGGCAAAAACCGCTTGCGGTTTTTGTCCCCTGCATTGCCCAAGTTATAATTTTTAATTATTTTTTAGGTTTAATTTTTATTTATCTTTTATTTTATTTAATCTGATTTTTATTTTTATATTTGTTTTAATCTAAATGCGATTCGATGGATTAGTAGCTATTCTAATTCATTTATTAAGTTTGTCTACTGAAATTTATTTTTGTTTTATTTGGTTTTATCTTGTCTTGTAACGCCCGAAATCAGCGGCGGAGCGAAGCGGAGTCCGCTGTATTGAGTGTTATA
>CAYWFU010000181.1:0-2086 GCA_964457585.1 uncultured bacterium
AGATGGAGTTTGTCCTGGCTCAAAAAGCTTTGGGTGCATCACCTTTCAGAATAATCACCCATGACATCCTTCCAAACACCATATCTTATGCCATAGTCTCCGCCTCCCTCTCTATCCCTGACTATATTCTGGGAGAGTCTGTCCTCTCCCTTCTTGGATTAGGAATAAACGAGCCTCAACCCTCCTGGGGAAATATGCTTACCAGGGCTATGGATATCAGCACACTTTCATCCTATCCCTGGATACTTGCCCCAGGGTTTGCTCTCTCTAATTTTATCCATACTTCATGATTATTGCCGAAAAGTCTGTTGATTCTAACGTGTGGTGTGTTACCAATAGTACCTAGTATATTTTGTGCTTTCATAATTTACTCCTATGATAAAAGTTAAAAATTCTACTTTATGCTGAATTTTTGATTATAAAATTTGGGAAGTCCTCAAAAATCCAGTTGTTTTTTAATGTTTGATAAATGATTCCTAAAAACTTTCTTGCCGTAGCGATTATCGCTTTACCACTGCCTTTCTTTTGTTTTATTTTTTCATAAAAATTATTTAAGAATGGTGAATATTTTTTTGCTATCAATGTGCATTGGACCAAAGTAGTTCTTCCTAGAGCACTGCCTTGCTTGGTTATTTTTCCCATACGTACTTTTTCATTTGAGTTGTTTACTCTCGGAACTATTCCAAAGTATGAGGCAAGTTTCTTCTCGCTTTCAAAATCATTTACATCACCGATAATCGATAAAAGTATTGTCCCACCTTTTTTACCAATTCCTTTTATGCTTGTGATGTTTTCATAGCCTTTCAGGTTTTCACCTCTATCTGTCATCTCGTCTTCTAACTTCTTGATTCCTTCATTTAAGTGTCGGATTTGTTCTACTATTACTTCCAGCTCTACTTTTGCCGCTCCCTCTACTTGGTAATTTAGTACTCTCGATAATCCTTTTTCACTTGCGAAATCTTCTTTCTTGCTAAGTATGCCATGGGAACTTAATATGTTATGAATCTTGTTTTTCAATACCGTTCGTAGTTTTACAAGCTTATCTCTCGTATTGGCTATGCTGTTTATTTGACTATTTGGCTTTTCTTTCATCCTTACTTCCGGTAACATCTTTTTACTTAAATAAACCGCTATTCTTTCAGCATCTTCTTCATCGGTCTTCTTTACCGATTGACTGATTAATCGAAACTGTGTTGGGTTTACTATTACTACTTCTTTTACTCGCTCTTTTATCTGTTCTACAAAATATCTCGTGTTCGTCGTTGATTCTACTGCGACTTTATCTGTTTTCCTCAATTCTTTTTTGAACTGTTCTATTTCTTCTATTTTGTATCGCTGCTTCTTTTTTTCTTCTTTGTTTATGAAGCATACTAAAAAACTATTTTTGTGAAGGTCTACTCCAATATTTCTCATGATATTCTACTCCTGTTTGTTTTGTTTTTATTTTTAGAGTAGAATTTTTTCTCGTCGGCTTCTTCCATTCTCCTATTCAGGGTCTTTTGCCCTATGAAGACGCTTCGACTTATGGCTTGACCAGTCTCCTTTCCGGGCTTTTTGCCCACCTTAATGATTCAGCCTTAAGCCTATCTACTCTGTATTTAATTGCAATTTAATACAGAGTTTTTTCACCGACTAATTTATCATATCGTCTCCTTTTATTATATGATAAAATCTATAGTGTTCTCGAACTCATAGGTTTTTCTAACACGAACTTCACTTTTATTGTTAACAATAGAGTTAGGTGGGATACTATGGGTTATCCATGAATTACCACCAATAATACTGTTATTTCCAATAATTGTATTACCACCCAGAATTACTGCTTGTGAATAAATAACTACATCATCTTCAATAGTAGGATGACGTTTAATTTGTGCCAAATTTTTATCTACACTTAATGCCCCTAAAGTAACGCCTTGATATAATTTTACATTCTTTCCAATTATAGATGTCTCGCCTATTACTATACCTGTGCCATGATCAATAAAAAAAGGGGAATCAATCGAAGCTCCTGGATGAATATCAATGCCTGTGATTTGATGAGCATGCTCAGTTAAAATCCTTGGGATAATTGGCACTTTAACTT
>CAYWFU010000181.1:2096-2432 GCA_964457585.1 uncultured bacterium
CTTCAGTAAATTTAATATTCTTTTCTCTAAAATATCTTTTTGCACTGTTACAAAAACTGCAAGTTGGAGTCGTAAATATAATAACTTTTGGTTGTGTTGTAGCCATTAATCCTCCTGAATTTCCATCGTAATTAGATGTAAAAAATAAAATAAAGATTCATATTTTTTTGAATCCATCTTGAATATTTTTCATCATATCCAGAAACAAAATTTAATAGGAGAAAAAATGCTAAGAACAAATTTAACTCATGTTTTATCTGAACAAGAAAACGCAAAACTTTTACAAGAAAATGAAAATGGTTAGGCAAGAGAGAAAAACAAATTATTTCTATTGCC
>CAYWFU010000182.1:0-2384 GCA_964457585.1 uncultured bacterium
AAATACTGCAGGGAGCAAGGATTAAACGTATATTCTTTCAGTTATTGGAGAAAAAAATTCAAATCTAAAAACAATTCGATATCATTTGTCCAACTTCCAAATCTCAATTCATTTGAACAAATTAAAAATATCAATTCTTTTAATGCAATAAAAGTCGTCATAAGCAATAACATTAAAATTGAGATTAATGATGAATTTAATCCAATCACTCTGAAGAAAGTTATTGAAACCTTAAGGAGTATGTGATGAATATTTTCCCAAATCAAACACAAGTATATCTGGCATTGGGTGTAACAGATATGCGAAAATCAATAAATACTCTTGGAATAATTGTCCAGGAATCAATGCGCTTGAATCCATTAAGCGGACACATGTTTGTTTTTTGTAATAGAAACCGGTCGATAATTAAAATTCTCTACTGGGATAAAAATGGTTTCTGTTTATGGCAGAAAAGATTGGAGAAAGGAAGATTCTTTTGGCCTGAAAAAGAATCGGAAGTAAGAGAGATAAATTTCACACATTTGCAGTGGATGCTTGATGGGTTGGATATCAATGCTGTCAAAGGTCACGATGCTTTAAATTATGAAATAATTTTTTAAAAAAATGAAATTTTTTGCTTGAAAAATCTGTCGAATATGTTAAAATATCTTATGCTTTTAAATTCAAAAGAATTGACAAATAATCCTATCGAATTAAAAGAAATAATTGCTTCTTTAAACTCATCATATTCGGAGCTAAATACATCATTTGATAAAGTAAACACATCATACGCAGAAATAAAAGAAGAAAATAAAAATCTGCAAATAGAAATAAAACATTTGGAAGAGAGAAACAGGCTTTTGCTGCAAAAGCTGTTTGGCAGAAGCAGTGAGAAATATTTCATACCGGGAGAAGATAAACAGCAAGCGCTATTGTTCAATGAAATAGAGACAGCATGTGAAAAAGAAGTAGAAGAGCCGGTAACAGTTCCGGAACACAAGCGAAGCAAAGGTGGAAGGAAGCCGATCCCGGAAGGTCTTCCGTCTAAGGATGTAATTATCGATATTCCAGAAGAAGAGAAGAATTGCGCATGCGGGAAAAAATATAAAGTAATCGGGCAGGAAGTAACAAAGAAGCTTGATATCATTCCTCAGAAAATAACAGTAATAAATGAAATCCGATTAAAATATGCGCAAGATTGTGAATGCGTGGAAACAGGAAAGCCGGCAGTTATTACAGCTCCATTGCCTCCGGCATTAATACCCAAAAGCATAGTTACTCCAGGACTTATTGCATATATAATAATTTCAAAATTCTGCGATGCGCTTCCACTCTATAGGCAAGAGAAAATATTCGAACGGTTCGGCATAGAGATATCAAGGCCAAAAATGTGCGGATGGCTGATAAAAATATCGAAAAGATTATTACCTGTTTTGAAATATTTAAGAGAATTGCTTTTATCGGGAGACTTGATAAATATAGATGAAACACCGGTTCAGGTTATGGATGAACCGGGCAGAAAAAACACAGACAAGTCATATATGTGGTGCTACCGGGGAGGGCCTCCGGAGAAACAAACAATTATTTTTCAATATGATATTTCACGAGCGGGAAAAGTATGCAAAGAATTCATTGCAGGATACAGAGGCAGTGTGCAAACAGACGACCATTCCGGATATAATTCCATAGAAGATGGAAATGATATTACCCATTATTTATGCTGGGCGCATGCACGCAGAAAATTTGAAGAAGTAATAAAAGCAGCTGAAAAAGGATCAGGGAAAACAAAGACAGGCCATGCAGGAAAAGCATTATCATATATAGGGAAACTGTACAAAATTGAAAAAGAATGCATAGAGAATAAATTAACGGAAGAAGAAATAAAAAACAAACGACAAAAAGAATCAGTTCCAATAATAAAAGAATTCAAAGTATGGCTGGATGGAATAAGAGATAGAGTTGTCCCAAAAAGTCTTTTGGGCAAAGCAGTCAACTATACTGCGAGCAACTGGAAAAAATTAATAAGATATGCCGAAACCGGACACGTGCCGATGGATAATAACGGAGTGGAAAATGCAATAAGGCCGTTTGTGCTAGGACGAAAGAATTGGCTCTTTTCCGGCGCACCGCATGGAGCAGAAGCAAGCGCTCTATATTACAGCCTTATAGAAACAGCCAAAGCCAATGAAATAGAGCCATATTATTATATAAGATACCTATTGGAAAAAACATTAACAATAAAAGAAGAATCGGAATTTAATGGGCTTCTTCCGCAGAATATTGATAAAGAAGAGTTTGCCAAGTATATTAAAAAAGTCAGAATTGAATAAAGTTCAATTCTGACTTTTTGAACTTACATGAGGCATGGTCTTTTTTTGCAATATGCACATCGTTTAACGCTTACA
>CAYWFU010000183.1:0-2363 GCA_964457585.1 uncultured bacterium
TTGACAGTACTTGTTTTTATTCCCCATTTTTTCTCCTTTAATTTTTTGCATAACGACCAAAATCAGGGGCAAAAACCGCTTGCGGTTTTTGTCCACTGCATTGCCTAAGTTGTAATTTTAAATTATTTTTTAATTAATTTTATCCTTCTTAAGTTAATAAACTTACTCCGTCCCCAAGTCTTTCCCACGTATTCTCGTATCTTTTGGTTATGTCTATTCTCTTTGTGGTTTGTTCCTATGAGATAGATCATTATCTCTTATCTCCTTATCGCCACTAACGCCGAAACTCAGCGGTTTCAAACAAGCAGGCTTTTTTTCGCCTGCTTGTTTGAAATCCGCTGTAGTGCAATTGTTGTAAATTTTAATTTGATTTGTATCTAATTTTTATTTATCTTTTTTATTGATTTTATTATAGTATTGTCCCCACATGCTCCACATGCTCTTTCTTTAAATAATTGGTTGGTCAGAAATATTTTATTTATGGTTTGCCAATTGATGTCGTAGAAGATTATTTGCTAAATGGCTGAGTGTCATCCTTTTTTGTTTAGCCTGTGAGCGTAATGTTTTAACAACACTCTCTTCAAGTTCAATTTCAAAATGCCGAACTCGAAACTTACTTACTGTTTTTACCGGGTGTGAAATCTCTAAATAATCGGTCGTATCATGAGTATCCCAAAACTCAGCAGCTTCATCATAGCTACTAAAATTTTCTGGGATAGAATCAATTGGCTTCTTTTTGTTTTTCATAGTATCTCCATTCAGATTTGGTCATATTGCGGGCTGAGATTGGTAAAGCAGCAGTTTGATATTTTAAAATAAAAAATACAATTAAATATCTCCCTACATGGGTTTGTCCATAAGCCGCATACAAATTTTCCCCTTTAACTCGCCCCTTTTCAAACATACGAATATGAGGAGTAGAGAACAAAATTTCTTCAACCTCTTCAATTTCTACAGAATGTTTATCGGCTATTTTTTCAACAAACTTATCTTTCCAAATTATATTATAAAGCCGCAAGTTCTCAACCCCTCATTGTTATTTCTATTCTTTATCTTATCACCATCCAAAGTATATTTCAAGACATTCGATAAAATTTATGTTGGTCACTAATAATTATAGAGTTCTTGTGACCCTAAATTTCTTTAACATTTTAACAATGTCCACACTGTTTTTTTTCTCCTATTCCTGTTTTTTCTTAAAAATACGTTTTCCAATAGGTAATGCAAATATGGTCGCTGTTAATAGAGCAACGTATCCCCAAAAGACCGATTGCCATTGCCACCAGATGACCAAAATACCACCAGTGAATATAATCAAATCTAATATTAAAGCTCGCTTTAAAGCGTTTTTATCTGGCTCAAGCATAAGACTACTAATATTAAAAACAAATGAAAGCCAAATAATAAAACATATAAAATGATTGAATATGAGATTGAGAATATGCATATGGCAAATCCTAATTCGTTCAACGACAGAAATCACGGGCTGCGTACTCGCAGTCCCGTGCATTGATTATGTTGTAAATTTTTATTATTGAGAAACATGATGTAAAACTTCAGAAATATAAGATTGATACTTTACTCCTAATTTTTTTGCTTTTTCTTTTATTCTTTTAATATCTTCGTTGTTAACTCTAATAGTCATAACCACATCTTTTTTTCTTGATTTTAAGGACTTTTCTATCATTTCAAGTTTTTTGCCTTTAACTTTAATATATTCTCCACGCAACAAAGCATCCTCAATTTCTTTTTCTTCTTTTGTTAATCTAATTTTTTCCATTTTTATTCTCACTCTTTTTATACTTTTGTGTATATTTTCGACTTGGAAATAATGTTTTTAAAAAAATATAATCTTTTTCAATAACACAAGGTACAATCCAAATATAATTTTTATATTCAAATAACATAACCGTTTGATTTTCTCTTGTAGAATGTTTTTCGGTTCCTATAAATTTAGAATCTAAAATTTCTTCGAATGAAACTCCTCTTTTTAATTTAAGTATTTTATTTTTATCTTCATTCCATTTGAATTTTAACATTTTTAAATAGTATCACAATCTAAATATATTTACAAATGTATTTACATATTTTTTGTTTTTATCTTTGTTAATCTTTAATTAGAACGGCGAGCTAAGCGAACTGCGTATAATAAGGAGCGCAAGGGTTTTTTTGCGCTCCGTTTATACGTAGTTTCGCTCCAGCGATTTGCTGGGGCGGCGTTTTTTCCGCCCCAGCAAATCGCTGGGGCTGAGCGAAAGCTCAGCTCGCCGTTGCGGCGGCGCGGCGCTTTATCGCGCCGCCGCAACGACCAAAATCAGGGGCAAAAACCGCTTGCGGTTTTTGTCCCCTGCATTGCTCAAGTT
>CAYWFU010000184.1:0-2360 GCA_964457585.1 uncultured bacterium
ACCTGAACGGTTTCCCGAGCCGGTTTGCTATCAGAAAAATAACCCGCATAAACCTCATTAACCTCGGCAAATTTGCTCATATCGGTGATAAATATAGAACATTTTACAATATTGCCAAAGTCCATATCTGCGGCTTTTAAAATTGATTTGATATTTTCTAAAACCTGTTTTGTTTCCGCTTTAATCCCGCCGTCAGCCGAGTCTTTTACAAATTTACCTGTTGCAGGATTAATAGCTAATTGTCCTGAAATAAAAAGAGTATTATCAGATAAAATTGCCTGACTATAAGGACCAATTGGATTAGGTGCATTTTGCGTATAAATAATTTTTTTCATCTGTATATATTTTTAAGTGGATTAATACATTTTCAAATCTAAAAGGTTAATACTTTATCGCCATTCAACATCCTGATTAAATATATGTATGGCGTTTTTCCGTAAAGAGACAGTTATTTCTTTACCGTCGTGTAAGTTTAACTTTAGATAAGTATAAGCCGGAACTTTTATTTCAAAATCGTAATGTTCACATTGGCATTTTGAGTCTTGAATTTTAAAAAATAATGTATAGATCATACCGCTGCTGAAAGATCTCACGATTTTTCCTTTAAATAAATTATCCTGTAATGCTTCTCTGATTGGACTATTTTCTCTGATAATTTTTATATCATTCGGATGAATACAGAACGATATTGTATCATATTCTTCAAGATCTTTTATGTGCGGAACAAACACATAATAATCACGGCATTTAACTTTTATCCGTTTTTCTTCAATCGCTTCAACTTTTCCTGTCATAATATTATGAACTTCCAGAAATCTGGCAACCTTAGTATTTTTCGGATGATAGAATATCTCATCTTTTGTTCCTATCTGTTCTATTTTTCCGTCAATAATAACACCGATTTTATCTCCCAGCATATATGCTTCTTCTAAATCGTGGGTAATATGAATGACAGTTTTAGGTATCTTTTTATATAGCGGTAACATTTCCATCCATAACCTATGCCGTGTTCCTGCATCAAGTGAAGCATAAGGTTCGTCGAGAAGTAATATATCAGGATTTATAGCCAAAGCGCGTGCAACTGCCACCCGTTGTTTCTCACCGCCGCTTAATGTCTTTGAAAATCTTTCGAGAATGTTTTCAATTTCCAAGAGTTTAATCAAATCATCACTCAGTTTCCGGTTTGTATTCTTATGGAAGTTTAAACCGAACAGAATATTCTCTCTCACCGATAAAAACGGGAACAGCATATTATCCTGTGGAACCAACCCGATGTTCCTTTTTTCAGGCGGTATATCCGATATATCAATATTATTAATAAATATTTTACCCGAATATTTTTGCAGTCCTGCAATACATTTTAAGAGAAGTGTTTTGCCTGCCCCTGTCGGACCTAATAAAATAAAATATTCACCTCTATTGATTTCTAAATTAATATTCTCAATCTTAAATTTTCTAAACTCAAGCGATATATTGTCTATTTTTATCACGGTGAAACCTTTCTTATAACAAATAGAACCATCATTGAAATTACCAGGGATATTAAAATGATAATCGAAGCAGAATGAACATCAGCAGAGGCAAAGCTCAAAAATATCGCCGTGGGAAGCGTTTCAGTCTTCATTGTTGTCGCTCCGGCAAGTGTAACTGTTGCGCCGAATTCACCGACCGCCCGTGCCCATGTTAAAAGGAATGCCGCAACTAACCCCTTTTTTGCCGAAGGCAAAAGTACTTTTATAAACGATTGAAATTTATTAGCGCCAAGCGTACGGGCAATGTTTTCATATTCAGGATTGATATAATCAAAAACTGTTTTTATAAGAGTTATGGATAAACCTATTATAACAATAAGCTGAGCGAAAACAATTCCTGGAACTTCAAAAACAATTCTGAAAAAATGGTTCTCAATAAATTTGCCAGCAGAGGTACTAAAAAAAATGAGAAGCATTGAACCGAGTGCAATCGGCGAGACAACAATCGGCAGATAAAGGATTATTTCAACAATATTTTTTCCGGGAAAATTATACCTCGACAAAATATATGCTATAGGAATTGATAAGAGAACAGAAGCTACTGTCGAAACAGTTGCGGTGATAAGAGTCAGTTTTATCGCAAAAAATATCTCGGGTTTCGAGATGCCTCTTACAGATTCGGTAGTTGAAACTGTTGTCAGGAGTGATGAAATTAGAATAATGAAAAATAAAACAACTATAATTAAAACTGATATAAGCGATATTAAAAAAAAATTATTTTTCATGTCTTATAATTTTAAAATATTTTTCAGGCAATTTATATTCCCCGCCGACTTCTGCTTTCGGTGCGTACTTTTTCGCTATACCTTCATCAGAGATATATCCCCA
>CAYWFU010000185.1:0-2326 GCA_964457585.1 uncultured bacterium
ATCTTCCCCTGCACCATACCAAGCTCATTTGCACTGCACCATACCAAGCTCATTTGCAACAAAAAGTTTCTTAAATGGAACCAAACTATTTTTACATATCATTTAAAATCTCCGATTTAAAATTTTATTTTTTTCATCGATAACAATACCATTTACGCTATAGCTAACTCAAGTTTTCCTCCATCATCGCAATTTCTGCATCTCATTTCTTTATTTTCCTTGATTCTTCTATAATACGCTTCTTGTAAATCTTTTTTATATACTTCTTCATTCCGGCTTATCCCATTAAAAACTTCCTCTGGAGTATATCCATTTAAAGCTAAATGCGGTCTTTCATTGTTATATATTGGTATGATCTTTTCAAGGTGCTTTACTGTCGATTCAAAATCAGGAATGTCTCGCTGAAACAGAAATCCGTATTTAAGTATTTTATTCATCGCTTCCACAACACTGTTTGAAAATATGATGTCTTTTTTAGCTATCAGCTTTTTTATTGCTCCATCAATATCACTTATAAAACCATCAACTTTTTTATTATTATTTTCCGGCCCACCATCTACAATTAATTCGATTGGTTTGTTTACCCCGTTAGAGAAAAATTCTTTAACAGGGCTTACTTTATTTGAAAAATCCGCCGACAACGAACAGAGTTCTCTAACGGGGTTAATAGGAATGAGTTGCTTATAATATACTTCTTTCAAATTTTCTACGAATATTTCTGAAGATAATTGAAGAGAGGCTTTCCAACCTAGAATATATCGAGAAAAATTATCCATTACAATATATATGTAAACTTTGGATTTATTTAACGGTTTGAAAATTGTAACATCAGCGTGAAGCTTTTCTCCAGGACTATTGGCTATAACCGGTTGATAATTTTTCTTTGGATTTTCCGGCACTTGTCTTTTATATCCAAGCAATTTTGTATATTTATACCAGCTTGTAACTGAAACTTGTAAAATTTTATTCTTTATCGCATACCATGCTATCGAATAAATCGGCCAGCCTTTGAATTTTTCTTCCTTAACCAGCTCCGATATTTTCTGTATTTCATTATTTGATAGTTGATTAGTATAAATACGAGGACATTTATCTATTAGGGTTTCAAGGCATTTGTTTTTAAATTGTTTTGACCAATGATAATATTTGTTTAAGCTAATTTTAAAATATCGTGTTGCTCTTTCAAGGCTTATGGCATCTTTAACTCGATCAATTGTATTAACAATAACTTTTTTCTCTTCTGTCTTTTTTGTTTTTCTTCTTAAAACACTAATGATGGAATTTTTAATTCGAAGCACTGCTGTACAGGTTTTCAAAAGTTTCTCATGGTTCATTAGCAGTTTTATATCTTCAATATGCTTATTTTCTAAATCAAAAGATTTAACTTCAAGCGTATCTGAAAAATCAGTATATTTCCATCTTGATATATTTGATTTTGGAATTAAATCAAGCATCTCTTCTGGCAGCAAATTCGCCTTTGCCAGTATTTTAACATTTGTATGATATGAACGGCGCTTATGAATAGAAGTGACTATATTGTTTTCAAAATCGGACATAAATAGTGTTCCTCTTTATGATTACAATCTTTACAAAATGCTACATAAGTATTTTCATTACACTTTCTTTATTATCAGCGCATATTACATTTTCTATTGCATTATCTAATTTCTCTCTATTTTTAATACTTTTTATCCGCTGTTTTTCTATATCATTTATCCCAAATTTTTTGTCTATTATTTTTATTAATATATTTTGCAAATTCTGCAACTCTAACATCTCCCCTTCTTTCATTCCTTCTTTCATTCCTTCTTTCATTCCTTCTTTCATCCATTTCTGCGCTAATGTTGGCATGATTTCTACCTCCTTTATTTCTTCCACTATTTCATTAAATTTTTCTTCGTTTATTTCTTTTGTATTTACTACATATTCCATTAAAAATATTATTTTCTCTCTGTCTTTTATTAATCCTTTTTCTTTCCAGAATTTTATTACTTCTTTTATCGCGTCTATATCATTATTAAATGCGCTTTTCATTAATAAGATTGATGTTAATAAAAATGCATCTTCTTTGATTTCTTTGTTTTGTTTTTCTTTTATATTAAATTTGCTTGTATCAAATAATATATATCGAAAATTTAATAGATATTTTTTTATGTCTTTCTCTACCTCAAAATTATCTGCAAATTCTTTTGAAATATCCCATTTCTCTTTACCATGATAAAATACTATTGGAATTATTACCCTTGGTGATTTATTCTCCCCAATGTCTTTCTCCCACATTAAATACATGTATCTTAGCAATTGTATAAATATTTTTTTGTCTTTG
>CAYWFU010000186.1:0-2281 GCA_964457585.1 uncultured bacterium
AAAAAATCCCATTTTAGGATAAACTCCGCCATCTTTATATCCTTGTTCTCCTGTCCAATCCAGAATAGGAGCAGTTGTATCCATTAAAGGTTTTACCTTTACGGCAATATCTGAATTTATTGCGTATGGTAAAGGTAAATTCAGAGTACTATCAGAAACTTGTGCTTTTTGTTTCTTGTATATTGTTCCATTATATGTATCCCACCATTCAATATAATATTTTGAATTATTTATATAAGGAATAGTAATCGACGCAGATTCATAATTTACATTATTACCTAATTCGCCTATATTATACCAAGTGTGGTTTTTATTCTGTATCCAAACTAGTGCAGCAGTATTATTTTTTTTTGCTAATATCCTTAAATTATTATTATTAGAAAAAGGTGGTTTATATTTTCCAAAAGGACTTATCTTTATATCATCAATCCATGCAGTACCTGTAGAAGAACTGAAGTTTATTGCAATATTACTTTGGTACCCTGGCCCAAGATATGAAAGACTGGTAAATTTTAAAGATATTTGTGTCCATCCATCTGTTGTTCCTTTAAAAAAATCTGTTTGTGCACCTCCTCCGTTTATACCATCGAATAAATATGCAGCAAACTTGATACCCGCCCAAGAAGAGGTAACATTATCCATCTTTATCCATGCAGTTAAAATATATTCCATATCGGGAATTAAAGTTACAGAATGCAAAATTTCTAATGCTTCTGATGCATTACTTTCCCACTTGAGGCTTTTACTACCTTCATGATAGTTTGTGCTGTCAATAGTAAATCTAGTTGAATTCCCGGGATTCTTAATCCATTTAGTTAAATCATCTTCAAATCCTGAATTAGTTACTATATTATTTTTATCTGAATTAACAATTAATAATGTGCTATCCGTTAAATTTTCATTTTTCAAATAATTAGCAACACTTTTATAATTTTGCCACCAAGCTGGATAATTAAAAAATTTATACCAATACCAATACAGAGGTGTAGCAGCTAAATCGTACATTATTCCAGTCCATAAAGCATTATGTATGTGTATACCTGTAGTATCATCAGGATAATTTCCATCAAACCATGTCTCAGCGCCACCAAATTCTCCAAAAATATTAGGTTTATTTGTATCTGTTTTTCTTAATATTTCTGAATAATCAGCAATAATATTAAACATATCAGGAGAAGATCTACCAGGGATATAATAAGCATGCATTTGACTATAATCTGTTTCTGACATAACTACTGTATTAAAACTCCCACCACTTGTAGTAATAAGATGCTTATTGACATCTATGGATTTTATATATTGTCCCATATCTGTATGCCAATCTCCAAGTTCGTCCCAGTTAAATTTTGGCTCAGTCCATCTAATCTCATCTATTTCATTCCATTGTTCCCACGCAGCCAAGTTGGTATTATAACCATACCTGGCGACTAAATATCTTAGCACTCTCTTATGGTAAACTCTCGCTTCAGGCATAGTGATAAAATCCCATCTATCAGTACAGATACCATTATCTGGATTGGAAGTCTTATTATATACATTACCTTTATTCCACTGATCTTGATCATTCCAATTATATGTAAAGCTATTCACATCTTCAAGGCATAATTGAATGTAAATCCCATTTTTTTTTGCAGATTCAAAAACACTATCCAGTTTCCATGCATCTTGAAGATCATAGTTTTTTCCAAGGGAAAAATCTTGAATTGAAATAGCCCAATTACTCATCCTTGCATTAAGAATCCATGTGCGTGCAAAATTACCTCCGTTTTGAGCTAATATTGTATAATATTGGTCAAATTCATATGTATTAGCCCATCCTATATCTAAACCAATACCAAAAAAGTCGCTGCCATCATCAAAAGCAAAATAACGACTATTTTTTGGATTTATCCTTATAAAACCTTTGTTATTTGAATCAACAACTTCACAGGAACCGCTAACCAATGTATATATATCTGTCTGGTCAGTAAGTTTAATAGTATATGTATAAGTAACTGTTTGAGCAGGTGTAAAACGCAGTTTCCAGCAAGGACTGCCTTTTATTGTTAATACTTCATTCCCATTATTATCTTTAGATCTTGTATAATCCTGAAACCAGAATGCAGGAACTATAATGTCATCCCCACCCTGTGGGGTAAAATATGCATCAATCTTTACTCCTCCTGTTGTTGGATCAGGATTATAAGGATTTGAATAAGTAGTATCCAGTGTAAATGTCACTTCAAATTTTTCATATTTTGGTATCTGACCATTTTGATAATCAGATTTGTTATCTGAAATA
>CAYWFU010000187.1:0-2267 GCA_964457585.1 uncultured bacterium
GGTTAGGAGGTCGTGGAGGGTTGGGTTTAGCATTGTTAATAAGTTTTTTATTGTCTTATAAGTGCAAAATAAATCATAAAAGGCGATTTTAACAAAAGTGTGAGTATTAAAGTTATTAACAATAAGGCGAATAAATTGCTAAACTATTAGTCTTTTTTAGTATTTTTGTTGTTAATAATTATCTAAAAAGGTTATTTATGGACGAACTTGGTAAACGAATACAAGAGTTAAGAAAGCAATTAGATTTAACACAGTCTCAACTAGCTAAAAAAATAAATGTTTCTCATACTCAAATGGCAAGATATGAGATTAAAGGAGTACAACCCCCTGCGGATGTGCTTAAAAAGTTAGCCGATATTTTTAATACTTCTATTGACTACCTTGTATATGGCGACAAAACAAATAAGGCTAAAGAAAGCATAAAGGATGCTGAACTGATTAAACAATTCAAAAAAGTTGACCTACTACCGGAAGAAGAAAAGAAAACTGTTTTAAGGGTTCTTGGTGCTTTAATAAGGGATTTTAACGCCAGGCAAGTATATACATTTTAAAGAAACAAATATAATGAAAGAAACTTTTGAAGATACAGTAAAATTGCTTTGCTTTTGCAAAGCAATGTACGCAGGTAAAACCTGCAGGTTGTGGATGCGAAAGATTTGTGGGGGCAAACAAAAACTGCAGTGAGATATTAAATATTATATTCCTTTCTAATAGAATTTATTAAATTTCTGTCATAGTCTAACAAATTAAACTCTTTGTCCTGATATTTTTTAGTTGCTTTTTTAGATTCTTCATCGTTAGGACACTGTGTTTCCAAATAAATTTTTGATATAAATAATTCTTCATTTTGATAATTTATATAGATTTTATACTTAAGATAACAGGCTTGCCCAAACGAACTATATAAAATAAAGCCATCAGAAGTAATTTCAATAAACTCACCACCGCAGTTCGCTGGACCAATCCCGCTTTCAACTACATTTTTATAAACAGATTTAATACCTTTATAATTGACAATTAATAATCGATTATTTATTACTCTCTCCTCTTCATTTCTACAAGATGATGCTTCTGGTGTCAATATTTTTGGAGACAAAACCGCTATAGAATCATCATTTAATCCTTTATAATCGCAAACTGTATAATAATTTGAGATAATATAACCAAAACGAAAAAAACTACCTTTGAATTGACGATAACATTCTGTATGTAAACTATAATCATCTTCAGGTATAATCGAATCAGTTATATAACAATTTGATTGAGTTAAAATATATGATAATATTCGATCTTTTTGAATTGCAATTATAATGATGATAAGAATTAAACCAATTGCAATAAAGATATATTTTTTCATTACTAAAAATTTGAAATACTATTTTATCTAATCACCCAATTTCCAAAAGATAGATCGGCCTGTTCCAGGAGCTCCAGTCGAAATTATTGAATGATATCTACCCTTTCCTTTTTCTGAATAATCTGTATTAAAGACTAATTCTGTCCAAAATGTTCCAGCAATTGATTGTCCAGGTCTTTTCGATCCTAAAGCATATTTCTGCAAATGTTCGGCTTTTATCATAACATTAGACTGATCCATAAATTTACGGTGAGTTAATCCATATTTTAAAAAATCATATCCATCCCAAAGCACTGCCCCTCCTGTTGGATCCTTGCCACCAGTTAGAACGTCGATCATTGCGGAACGTGCGTTATTTGCAACTGAAGAATTATCCAAAGTGCTTAGTTGTGTTGTTTTAACGTCTGCTGGTGTTGTAGAATAGAAACTAGTCCCATTTGCAGCAATTAACTGTTCATATACATTTGGATGTATTCCAAAAACGTCTTTTTCATTTTTTGCATTATTTGCTGTGTGAGCAATCCATAAACTTTCTTCTTTGTTCCCTGAAGATTCATGTTTAACAATATTTGCGCTAATTGCGAATTCAGAGTGTTTTAAACTTAATTCAGTTGCATTTTCAGCATCAATAACCAATCCATCATCATCTTTAGTAACTTTATCTGCTGTATAAACTTTATCATCATCATATTTGTCTTTGCCTAACCATTTACCTTCTTTTGTATAATAGTCGCCAATCACATTGCCTAAAGGATCAGCAAACCAAATAGGATTATTAGCAAAACAGGCATAATCACTGATACTTATTTGTGGAATAGGATCTAAATTCCATCTTCTGATAGTCCTGCTATCATACATCCAGTATTCCGCCGTATAATGACTCCCCCAACTTCCCGTAATTTCAGGGTCA
>CAYWFU010000188.1:0-2262 GCA_964457585.1 uncultured bacterium
TGGTTATTCACCTCCTTATATCTAATGAACGTACATTTTCAATAAATTTTTTTAATTTTTCATAGTCTTTTTTACCATGATATTTTTCAACCCCGCTTGATACATCAATAGCATAAGGATTAACTGTTCTAATTGCATCAACAACATTATCTGAGTTAAGTCCGCCTGCTAGAATAACATAGTATTTTAGATGCAGGAATTTAACTAATTCCCAATTAAATGTTATTCCTGTACCGCCTTGCTTATCTTCAACATAAGTATCAAGTAAAATTCCTGAGCATGAATATTTTGATATTGGGAGAAGACTCATCGTATCTTTTATATGAAAAGCTTTAATAATTCTGTTATTAATCCTTTTACAATAATCTGAACTTTCCTGTCCATGCAATTGAGCGACATTCAGGTTGCAAAATTGCATAGTCTCATGCACTTTTTCAATAGATTCATTTACAAATAATCCAACTGTAGTAATATAGGGAGGCAGTACCTGAATTATTTTTTTAGCTTCTTTTGGCGTTATCTGTCTTGGACTTTGTGAAAATACAAATCCAATAGCATCCGCGCCCAGATTAGCAGCATTCATTGCATCAATACGATTAGTTATTCCGCAAATTTTTATTTTTACCATATTAATTTTCAAGGCTCTATTCCAATTATTATTAAAGGAACTGCGGGGACCCCTCTTCCTTGCCTTACAACGTTATATAATTCACCTTCATAATATCCTACCCCAGAACTCAATTGGAAATTGACAAGGATGAATTGTTTTTTCAGGATGATTATTTTTTACATTTGGTATTATCCATAAATCACCCGGATTTTTGCCTAAAGGATTACAAGAAAATTGACCAACTTTAGGACCTTTAAAATATTTTTTACCAGGATATTTTTGAGGAACTCTAACTGAATCCAAATTAAATGTATAATCATCAGTTTTTGTGAACCAAACGATAGTTTCATATCTTCCAGAAAATCGCAAAGAACAATGCAATCCATGTTCAAAATGCCAAACAATTCTATTTCGCATTTTTAAATTTAAATCATTAAAAATTGGAAAAAGAGCAATATCAAGTGGAATTATTTCACCATTATTCACAAAATTACCTACTTGCCAGCAAATACTCCCATTATCAGATAATATTCTATAACATTCAGAAATAATAACTTTTTGTTGTTCAATATATGAGCTTAATTTTATTTTTTTTTCGTACTCTTTTCCAATATTATAAGGTGGGGATGTTATAATCAATTTAATTGAATTATCTGGAATTTGTTTAATTAAATCAAGACAAGAGCCGAGGAAAACAACGGCATTACAATTTTCACTAAAATCATTACTAATTTTATATTTTTTTTTTATTAACATAGAAATGATTATACCAAATTTTAATAATTTTGCTATATTTTTTTCAACGCCGAAAATCCACTGCATTAATATCTTTAAACTGATAGCTGAAGGCTGATACCTGAACGCTTACAATTTTTTTTATAAATAATTTGTAATCCAATTAAAGTCAGGTCTGGTATAAAGTAATCTATCGGTGTTGCTTCTTGTTTTATTAATTCAATATAACCACCAGTTGCAATTACTGCTATTTTTTTGGGATTATTTACTTCATCCTTCATTTTTGCAATAATCTCTTTTATCTGTCCTATTGTACCATAAAAAATACCTGATTGAATATTTGCAACTGTATTTCTCCCTATTATAAATTGAGGTTTTGAAATTTCCACTTTGGGAAGCTTGGCTGTGTGTTCAAATAATGCTTGCGCAGAAATGCCAATACCTGGCAGAATCGCTCCACCAAGATATTCTCCTTTTTCAGTAATATAATCAAATGTTGTTGCAGTACCAAAATCAATAATAATAGCCGGGGTTGGATATTTTTCATAAACAGCCACAGCATTAACAATCCTGTCTGCACCAACTTCCATAGGATTATGGTACTTAATAATAATTCCTGTTTTTAAGTCTGCATTTACAATTATAGGATTAATATTAAAATATTTTTTACACATATCCTCAAAAACTAATGTTAAGGCTGGAACTACATTTGAGATAACAATCCCTTTAATTTTATTAACTGATATATTATTCAATTGAAATAATTGATTGATGCATAATCCATATTCATCAGAAGTTTTTTCAAAAGTTGTTTGAATGCGCCATGAAAATATACATTTATCTTTTTTGAAAATACCAATAACTATATTACTATTGCCAATATCAATTACTAATAACATTTGTTACTCCAAAGTTAA
>CAYWFU010000189.1:0-2258 GCA_964457585.1 uncultured bacterium
CTACTGTTTATACACATAGGGGGCTAAGGGGTTGTTAATAAGGAGATTATGGTGTATTTTTGTAACATCTCAATACTTGTAGGTAAATTTTATTTGAATAACGAACATTTGAACATTTGAATAACGAATGAAGAAGTAAAGAAACAGCAGATTCGTAAGCATTGTGCATTTTACTTCGCTATTCGTTGTTCTATTGTTCTATTGTTCATTTATCTGCGGTTATTGAGAAGTTACGTATTTTTTAGTTCTTTGAAATATTGTTACTGAATTAAATTGAAAAATTTTATGAAATTATTTTGTTTATTTAGTATAGCTCACTATCTTTGTGCAAATTTTGATGTATGGAAATTTGTCCAAAGTGCCAGTCTGAAGATATCCGCAAATCCGGAATTATCAGATACCGGCAGCGATATAAGTGCAAATCGTGCAACTACCACTTTACGGTGAATCAAATAGGTAAACCAATAAACAAGAGAAGGGATGCTATTGTTTGTCATCTTCTTGGTTTTAACTATAGGACTTGTGGAAAATTATTGGGGATCAATCATGTGACTGTTTTTCAATGGATAAAACAATTAGGAGAACCGATAGAAAAGCTAAAAGGCGGCAAAGGCAAACCTACTAAAGTTACCTCCAAAGAAATCAGAAAACATATTAATGAATTCATAAGGAAAAACAAGATAATGTTGATAATTAGCAATATAGGAGAAGATGATATGTTGATCTTATTTACCTGATGTCCTTTTCAAAATAGAGGTCTACAAAATAAACAAATATTATAATAATATGAAACATTCAACAATTAATTTTTTCGGGAAATTTTCCAATGAAAAGATTGAAAAGCGAGGTAACAATTTCATCGTTGCAATGGCTAAGCATGAAAAGACATCAGTTCATGCCATATCAAAAAACTGGGCGGATGCTATAGGAAATTATCGTATGCTTGATAATGAGAACGTATCAATAGATGGTATAAAAGAAGGCATAATTGATGATTGTATACGTAAAGCGAAATGTTCCCATGCGTTGGCAATCCAGGATACCACCCAGCTAAATTATGAGAAGCAGCGTGGAAGAATACAACATAATACAGGGTTGGGAGTGATTGGAGACAATAAGAGTCTGGGATATTTTCTACATCCTTCAATGGTATTGAATGCAGATACCCAGGATATTTATGGTTTTTCAAGCATAATACATTGGATAAGGAAAGAAGGACGTGAATCAAAGAAAGAAGGCCAAAGAAAATTAGAGGACATCGAGGAAAAAGAATCTTATCGCTGGATAGACAGTGTAGTAAAAAGCAGGGAATTACTTCAGAATTGTGATATTGTGACATACATTTCTGACAGGGAAGGCGATATATATGAATTGTTTGCGATAACACCAAATGAGAAAACTTATTTGCTTATTCGCAGTAAAGATAATCGTTTATTAAAGGAAGGGAAATTATTTGAATACTTGTCAAGCCAACCTGTTGTTGGAAGGTATGAAATAATTGTAAAGGGAGATATAAGAAAAAAACGCGTGACTCGCAAAGCTGCGATTGAAGTAAAAATAGCTAAGGTAACTATTCTGAAACCAAAAAAACTTAAAAAAAATGACAAATATGCAGATGAGGTTGAAATGTATGCCATAGAAGCAAAAGAAATAGAAACAACAGTTCCTGAAAACGAAAAACCAATACATTGGCGATTGCTAACTACTCACCCTGTTACCTCTTTTGAGCAGGCAAGGCTTGTCATATATTGGTATTCCCTTCGATGGAACATAGAGCAATTTTTCCGGTTACTTCAAAAAGAGGGTCTGAAGATTGAATCAAGCGAATTAGAAATTGGTACGAATATAATTAAATTAGGCATATTTGCATTAGGTGCCACTTTAAAGATAATGCAATTGCTTTTAGCATCAAAAGGAGAAAATACTCAACCAATAGAACAAGTTTTTACAGAAAATGAAATAGATTTTATAAATGATTTATCAAAGGAATATGATGGGAAAACAGAAAAACAGAAAAACAAAAATAAGCCAAGGACTTTAAAATGGGCATCATGGATAATAGCCAGAATAGGTGGGTGGAAAGGATATGAGAGTCAGCGACCACCAGGTCCAATAACATTTTTTACAGGACTGCATGATTTTTATCTGATGTATCAGGGTTGGATGCTTGCAAAAAGAGAATGATGATTAGAAAATGAAAATCTATAATAACTATTTGATAATTATTGTCTTAACTTTAGGAGTGTATAAACAGTAGC
>CAYWFU010000190.1:0-2244 GCA_964457585.1 uncultured bacterium
TTACTCCGCTGGATATATCATAAAGTTTTGATACTGCTTTTGTAAAAGTTATTCTGCTTCGACTGACATAAAGGTCAATAGTATCAATATGAGTAATATTTTCAATAATAGCTCTGATATTAACTTTTAAACGTTTTTTATCTTCTTTTTCCAGTTCTTTTACAATGTATTTACGATTGGAGAATTCAAAAATAATTATATCATCTGTAACTTTGATAATTCCTTCTTGTCCTATTTTGGTTGATACTGGATCAGCTTCATTTAGCAATTTTTCGAAGTCTTCTTTGGCATGATTATATTTATGAATATATTCGTAAATACTAACTCCATCAGCTAAATTAATTTTATAAGTTGTAACACCAAGCTCATCTAATCTCTGGGACAGATAATCTATCTTTTCTTGTGAATTTAATAGTAGATAAATTTTTTTATTGTTGTATGTTTTTAGCAAATTAAATAAACTTTCC
Organism: uncultured bacterium; assembly: GCA_964457585.1. Lineage (GTDB taxonomy): Bacteria > JACRDZ01 > JACRDZ01 > JACRDZ01 > JACRDZ01 > CAYWFU01. Next base: position 468 of record CAYWFU010000190.1, read on the forward strand.
GGAATTTCACCGATTAATGGAATTGTTTCTAAATAACCAAGTTGGTATAATGTTAAAGAATCAACCATTGTCTCAGTAAATATTAAAATTTTATTCTCAACTATTGCTTTCCAGTTAAAAACTGTTTCCAGTGGATTGGGTAAAAAAATTTCTTTATGATCCGAAATTCTTTTCCCTATTAGTCCAATACAATTATCATCTTTGTCAAATATTGGAAATATCAGGCAATCATAAAAGTATTCTTTACTTTTGATTAATAAACCCAATTCTTTAAGATCATTACGTATTGAACCTTTGGAAGGAATTGCTTTAAGAAGAGAACCGTTTGAAAAGCCAAGCTTAAATCTTGCAAATACATCATCACTATAAAAACCAAGACTATTAAGATATTCCTTTGCTTTAATATCTTTTACGAAGGCATCTTGATAAAATTTGAAAATATTGTTTAACAACTCTGTTGTATTTATTGTCATTTTTATCGCCTCCATTTTTTATCATTATCAGAGAAATGGTCTTCAATAAGTGCTGCAATAAAAAATACAATAAAAAGTATAAGCCAAAGTATAAAAAATTCTCCTATTGTTGGCATTTTCATATTTCTCCATTTATTTTTTACCCCCTTTTTAAGCAATAAAAAAGAGGCTAACAATCAATTATCGGTCACTGCTAGGTAAATCCGATAAAAGACTGCGCCCCTATTTTTCCCTGACCGAAGCCAAGGAAAAGCACAGCCTTTCTCTCCTAGCAGTGAGAGGATTAAATCCTCTTCAAGAGAAAAACTAATATTATATTATGAATTAGTATTTAATTCTTAAATGAATTACCTCGGTGTAGAGCCTTCGAGGAACAATTTCATTTAATTTATTTATAACAAAATCTTTTGCTAAATGCAAGAAAATAACACAAGAAAATTTTATATTGACTTTTATTTTGTATTATTATAACATTTATACAATATAAATTTATAAAATATATTTGGAGGTTTGTATGGTTAAAACAGTAGAAGCTATATATAAAAAAGGTGTTTTAAAACCAATAAAAAAGTTGATTCTCCCTGAACATACAAAGGTAAGATTAATCGTATCAATAGAAAAAGAATGGCAAAGTGAATTAAGATATCTTCTAAAAAGTATTCACAAAAGAACAGAACATTTCTCCTCTGAAGAAATTGAAAGAGATATAACCCTTGCAACAAAATAAAAAGACTAAAATTGTTTTATTTGATACCAATGTTTGGGTATCAGCATTTATTAATCCTTCTGGATTTCCAGCAAAAGCAATAAACCTATGGCTTAATAAAAAAATTGAAGTCGTTATTTCATTATTATTACTAAAAGAAATTGTTGAAGTTTTACAAAGACCAAGGCTCCAGAATAAATATAATTATAAAAGTTTAGAAATACAAAAATATGTTACTATTATTACAACTGGAGCTAATATTGTTGAAGTTATCGGATCTATTAATTTATGTAGAGATTATAAAGATAACCACATTCTAGAAGCAGCTATTAATGGTAAATGTGAATATCTTGTTACAAGAGATGATGATATAAAGAGAGATACAGCACTTATCTCTCAATTAAATAAGTTTCATGTAGAAGTTGTAACTATATCAAATTTTTTAAAGCTTTTTGATTTTATAACATATTAAACTTTTTAATAAGAGGATTTCTCCCACCTTAAAGTTACTTAAAGTTATTTGAAATAATAATATTTTAAGTAATTAACAATTTTTCAGAATATACAATAAGAAACAGCAATTATGCGCTTATTGATT
>CAYWFU010000191.1:0-2239 GCA_964457585.1 uncultured bacterium
TGTTCCAGCAGGGCATGTTGGAGTAGTTGATTTTTTTTTTATAGTATCTAATAAAATACATGTTTTACTGTAACGTTTTACACCCGTTACTGTAATTATTTTATTACTATTAACAGGTAGTTCTAAATCTCTTGGTAAAACTTTTGAAGGCAATTCATTTTGAAATGTTCTGATTAATTGCTTTAATAATTCTTTCTTTTCCATAAGGACAAATTAAGTAATTTTTTTCTTTATTATAAGGACAAAAATATTATAAATTTTCATTAAATAAAAACAATTTTAATTTTCTTTCAAAATACCCGAAAGTATGGGTAAATAATATTTTGATATATTGGAAATTTATTTTAGCCGCTATATTTTGCTGAAACTCTGTATAAGAAAAATAATTGTATCCCCTCAAAAATGGGTTAAGATTTTAACAATACAATGTTAAGAAGTTTTTTTGAATGTAGAAAATCGCATTAAAAATAATATCATCTTTGTGGCAAAAATAAAATTATCAAAACCATAGAGGAACATAATATATCAGAACTCAATGCTGAAATAGAACAAGCATTGAAAAAGATCACAGACCCCTCTGTTAAAAGTCTTTTTATTGTTTTGCTCAATATTATTGAAGAGCAAAGTAGAATCAACGGTGAGCTCAAAAATGAAAATCAGCAATTAAAAGATGAAATCAATCGCTTGAAGGGAGAACAAGGTAAGCCCGACATAAAACCAAAAAAAGGCAATACAAATATATCCTCAGAAGAAGAGCGCAAAAAATTTAAAGAAGAAGAGGAAACCGCAAAAAAAACAAAGCCCCCTGTCGTTATTGATAAAGAAATAAAATGTATCATAGACAAGACCAAGACACGCCTTCCCGATGATGCTTATTTTCTTCGCTATGATGAGTTAATCCAACAAGACATAAAATTAGTAAGATGCAATACAAAATATTTGTTGGAAGTATATTATAGCCCATCAGAACATAAAACCTATCGTGCAGAAGTTCCCAAAGAATATACAAGCTATTTTAGCGCAGATACCAAAAGTTTGATTCATACACTTACCCACGCTTGCGATGTAACCAACAGCAAGCTATTGCTATTATTACAAACTGAAGGAATTAGTATTTCTACTGGAAGTTTAACAAACATATTATTAGAAAATACTGAATTATTTATCAATGAAAAACGGGAAATATTAAAAGCAGGCTTATCACACTCGTATTGTGGTTTAGATTCAACGGGTTCAAAAGAGAATGGAAAAAATTTAGCTACCCAAATAATCTGCAATGAATATTTTACTATATTTTCAAGTATGCCAAGCAAAAGTAGATTAGACATATTAGCAGCATTGCAAGGAGAACCTGAGAATGGAATATATTACAGTTATAACGAGACTGCAAAAGGATTATTAGATAAATTTTCAGTAAGTGAGTCAGATAAAAACAAGTTGTTCGATCTATTCAATACAACAAATAACAAGCCTTTAACAAGAGTAGAATTAGACAAAATAATACAAGAGCATATACCTGAGTTGAAAGCCAAAAAAAATATGTATATACGTGTTTGTGAATCATTGGCTATTGGATATTATCATGAGCAAAGCGACTATCCTCCTTTAAAATATTTATTGAGTGATGATGCTCCGGAATACCAAAAGATAGCAATTTTAAAACAAGCATTATGTTGGGTTCATGATGCAAGGCCATATAAAAAATTGACTCCCCTTATTGAAATTCACAGACAAATTCGTAATGATTTTATGGAAAAGTATTGGGACTTTTATCGCCAGTTATTGTCTTACAAAAAAGATCCATGCCCGCTTATGAAAGAAACGTTAGATGCGAAATTTGATACGCTCTTCACTACAAAAACCGATTATTTTAATTTAAATCAAAGAATTGAAAAAACTTATGCAAATAAGGAAAAACTATTAGCAGTTCTTACTAATCCATCACTACCCCTTCATAATAATGAATCTGAATTAAAAGCAAGAAGAGTAGTAAATAAAAGGGATATAAGCTTACATACTATTAGTCCTAAAGGAACAAAAAACAAAGATGCTGTGATGAGTATAATTGAAACAGCAAAAAAACTTAAAGTAAATTTTATAAATTATTTGACCGATAGAATTAGCGGCGCTTTCTTAATGCCTTCTTTGTCTCAAATAATTTACAACAACTCTTCTTGAAACAGTTCCCTTTTTAACTTCTTATTACAAGAATACCATTAACCCATTTTTGAGGGGATAC
>CAYWFU010000192.1:0-2234 GCA_964457585.1 uncultured bacterium
GATGTTTTCTTTGAAAGTCAAAGGGCAAAGAGATTTAATGAAGTCAAGTTATGGGTGTGATTTTGTTGAGTGTTTATTATGTCCCACTAAAAAGAATTATTTGATTCGTGTGTTTAATCTCATTCATGCAAAAAAATTTCATGCTCATTCTTTGAAAAAATTGAAAGAAGATGAAAATATTATTAAACATTTCTTGGATAAAGATAAATTACTTTGGAAGAATATTTTTATTTTGTCTAAAGATTTGGAAAAAGCTTGTGAGGATAATGATAAAATTAAAACGAAGAAAATTTTTGTTAATCTATGTGAGAAATATAAAGATTATGGAATGCATTTCTTTGTGATTTTTTCTCTCGGAATGAAAATGACTGAATCTGGGACTAAAAAAAAGTCTTTGTTGAAAAAACATGATCAATGGAGGAATACTATTGCGTTTGAAGAAGAAAAATTAGGGGAAGCAATCTGGTATTTTATTTCTTTTTATTATGGTACAAAAAATGCTAAAGATTATATGGGTTATCTCAGTTATGAAGAATTAATAAAAAATTTTAATAATAAAAATATTCTAGATAAAATAATTGAAAAGAGAAAAAAAGAAGATTATTTACCTGAGATTTCATTGAAAAATATACACTATGTTCTTTGAATTAAAATATCGTCTATAACTTCAAAATTTCCGAAAAGTATTTATATTAGTTAGTGTATATATATTCACTATGACATTTATTCGCAAGATAAAAAAAGGTAACTACACATACCTTGCCGAAGTTGAGAACACATGGGAAAATGGTAAAGTAAAACAGAAATATCTCAGGTACATTGGAAAAGAAGTCGACGGTGAAAGAAAGCTAAGTGGTTCAATAGAACGCGCAAAGATTGACAAAGTTTCCATCTATGGTCCTCTTTTAATTGTAGATAGCATTGCTAAAGAATTTGGTTTGTCGGAATTGCTTGGAAAAAATGGAGAATATCTTTTAAGTCTTGCATATGGTCATTGTGTTGAACCAAATAGTGTAAAAAAATTATCAGACTGGTTTGAAAGAACTGATATTCATAATTTATTGAAAATTCCCGATGTTACATACAAAAAACTTTTAGAGTCATTGGAAGGATATGACGGAGAATATGGTCATTTTGTACAAGAAAAAATATTTAAAAAAATTCAAGAACGCCTTGAATTAAAACAAGAAGGATATTTTTATGACGTAACTAATGCATATTTCTATGGTTTTAAATGTCCAATTGCCAAAAAAAAGAAAAAACCGAAAAGTTTGAATCGGTCTCAAATAGAAATAGGTCTTGCAGTAACCAAAGAATATGGAATACCAATCTTCCATAAAGTATTTGAAGGAAATATTCACGATTCTAAAACTCTGCCAGATATCTTATTAATGTTTAAAGAACACAAAATTAAAGAAGCCACAATTGTTTGGGACAGAGGTGTAAGCTCTGAAGTTAATATTAAAGAAGCATGCGATATAGGATTCAATGTTATTTGCGGCCTTTCCCTAAATAACAGAATAAAAACTACATTTGAAGATACGATATCAGCTCCGGGATTTAATTCAATTAAGCATCGTGTCCGCCTAAAAAATGCCAGTTTTTATGTTAAAAAAATACCCTATACTTGTGGAGATACCAAGGGATATCTCTATATTTGTTTGAATGCAAAAGAAAAACAAGAAATCAAAGAAAGAAGATATGATGAATTGAATAAAGCAATAACATTATTATCTAATAATAAACCAATAAAAGAAGGATTGAAAAAATACCTCCGAGGTAAATATTATAATTATACAAATATTGAATTTGCTGAAAAATACGATGGTGTATCTGCAATATTTTCTACAATTAATTTATCATCAAAAGAAGTCGTTACTGCTTATTTTGAAAAGGATAGAGTAGAAAAAGCATTTCGGATGCTTAAAGGATTGCTTGAAATGGATAAGATACGATTTTGGCTTAAAGACAAAGTTAAAGCTCATATATTTATTTGTTATTTAAGTTATCTTCTATTGTCGATAATGGACTATAAATTAAAAAATACAGAATTTAATTCAGCAAATGCTTTAGAGATTATGGAATCTATGTATAAAGTTCAGATTACAGACCCAAAATCAAAAAATACCTTTTCAAAAACAGTTACATTGACGAAGAAGCAAGAAATTATCTTAAAGGCCGTCAATAAAAAGTTAATTAAATCCTAGTGTATAAAAATAGGGTAAAACTTAGGT
>CAYWFU010000193.1:0-2225 GCA_964457585.1 uncultured bacterium
TTGTGCAGGGTGTCGGAGTTATCATCTTCAAGGTCTAATACATTTTTTGCATATATATAGACTGCATGTTCTCCTTCTGATAAAGGTTGTGTCGGTGTATATGAAACAAGTATTTCTTTTGCATTTGTTGATGGGGATAGGGTTGGCGAAACCTGATTTCCGTCAATTTTCATTACAATAGACGAAGTTAATACATCTGTCCCTGATTTTATTGTAACTTTTATTTCTGGTTTATTATCAGTAATTATTTTATTTGCTTCAGGTTTAAAATCAGTAAATATAGGGAAAAGAGTTCTTGGGTTAAGGCTATAATTATATTCTGTTAAATATGTAAAATATTCGACATAATTTACATACATTACCCTATTATGATATGGTTTCTCACCATAAGGACCATTAAGAGAAGATGACACATACGCCATTCCTTCTCCATTATAATACATTGAATGTCCATATAACTCTACTTGATTATTACTTGGAAATTTAATTAATATATCTCCTTTTTTTAATTTACTGTAATCATATTTACCCTGACCATCTGTAAGAGGAAGGCTTAATAATTGTAAATAATATGTTCCTCTTCGAGATATACCTAGACATCGACTTACATTTGAAGAACAATCGATACCTGCTTCCTTATAAGGGATTTTCCCATTTGCTAATTTTGCTAAATATTCTTCAATAGAATCATTCCCATCCGGATATTCAGCGTACCAAAAAGCCACACCTGTAACTTCTCCAACCTTATTAAATGGGATACGATCTAGATTGAGATTTGCTTCTGATATTGAATAGGTTAACTCTGCATAGTTTTTTCCTGAAATTCCAGTATCTTTGCGCCAAATTGCAAACACAGATATATTGTTTAAAAATAAACTTAATAATAAAAAAAATAAAATGTAATAAATATTTTTAAATTTTTTTAGCATTTTAATTTATTTTCTCCCATTTAATTACTTTTAAACCTTCTTCTGTATAATTTAATTGGTAAATATTCCCAGACTTATCTATTTTAATAGGTGTATGTATTAATGTAGAAGCCTCTTTATATTTTGGAATCGGTTTGGATAGTTCCATCTTACCTGAAATATTTCCATTACTGTCATATTTATTGATTTCAAATTCAGATAAATCTCTATTTGCAAAATAAAAATAAGTATTATTCTCTTTATCTGTAATCAGAAACCGTTTCCTATCCATTGGCTTCTTAAAATTAGTTTTAAATTGTATACGCTTGTTTTTTCTAGCTAAAATTTTAAAATCATTTTCCTCAATTGTAATTTCTTTCTTTTCAGCCAAATTTATTTGTTTACTACTATCATAAATTTGACCATCTATATAAAATGGGTATCTATAGTCATTATCTTCATACCAAATATTTTCTAAGTCATCTTTATCTAAATTAAAACCTTTATTTTTAACTTCTTTACCAAGTTTATAAGTACTTTTTAATTTCAATTCTTCATCATAGATTCTAATACCTGAAAATTCCCATACTTCAGGCATAATAGGATTTTCAGGCTGTTGCCAAGGGCCAAAAAGCACAAAAACATTTCCATTATTATCTGCTAAAATATCATTACCATATGCTGGTATTTCGCCTTTTATAGTTTTTATCCATTTCCCATTATTAAATTTATATATTTTCGCACGATGTAAAATATAGACATTGCCTTTATCATCTATATCAAAACTCTCTTCAGTTTCTGTAGTTCCAACTGGGAGTCTATTAGGTATCCCAATAAATTCATTTAACTCTTTTCCCCATTTCCCTTCTGCAATTACAACAGACTTATATTGATTAGAAATATCGTTGACTTCTTCTGCTCTGGCAGGTAAAAAAATGATTAGTATAAAAACAATTACTGATAACGTAGGAATGTTTTTTTTTATTAAAATTTCCGTGGAAGAATTTATAAAGAAAATATGGAATTTATTTTTAATATCTAATAGGTAAGAATTTCTAATATGCTCTGGTTTAAACATGTGTGCTACTCCTAAACAAAAAAACAACAAATTATTTTTTAATCAATATTCTATAACGGATTTATCCACACATTTTTAATAATAAATTTAAATTTTATTGTAGGAAATGTAAGCAATTGAATAATACGCCCAGAATGTATCTATTGTCAAGAAATAAATCTTTAAAATATTTGTTTGTCTGTTTTTTATTTTCACCTTGTATTTTTCTCACATAAAAGAGTCAATTTTGAAAATACAAA
>CAYWFU010000194.1:0-2211 GCA_964457585.1 uncultured bacterium
ATTGACGGGCAATATAATTAAGCAGGAAGACAGTTCCGTATGATTTGCTGATCAGATTTGCGTTTTTGATTTTTCTTAGCGCTAATTTAGTTTTTTTCTCTTCGGGGCCCAAATATATCCTATGCTGACGAGGCTGTTTTTTTTCTTTATCCCAGTAACTTTCAGCTCTATACAAGTAAATGTTACCCTTGATTGGTTGCTTAACAATGTATGCCATAGTACTATAAGTTAATAACTATATTTTGGACACAAAAATACTTAATTTCAAGTAATTAAAAAAAATTTTTTTACATAGTTATTAACAATTAGGTGTTAATTTAGGTTATATACTGAACACCCGCCATCTTGAAAGCACGCTGCAAGCCGTAAACGCCTTCGCTGCCTTTGATATCTCCAAGGCCGGTTTCACAAGCAGAAAGAACAACGAGTTTCGCTTTTTTCATATCAAGGTTTGAAACTTCCTGTGCAGTGAGTATGCCGTCATCCGTAGCGCTGATGTAACGCTGGTTCCAAACATTGTTGGCATAGGCAAGGGCAAGCCCGGAACGCATCAACGGTTTTTTGTTCATATAGAAATTCCAGAATCCATAACCGCCCGAAGCGCTGCGTGAAGCAATCAGCTCTTCTACTTCTTCTCGCTTTACAGAATCTTTTATTGCTTTCAGTTTTTTTTCAGGATCGGGATAAAAAAACCATGGGTGGCTATATGAAATATATCGCAGTTTTCTGAAGCAGCTTTAATGTTCTCCTCATTGGCAGCAGTACCGGATAAATAGTTTACTTTCATTTTGTTCTCTGAAAACAACTTTGCAAGTTTTTCAGTTTCAAATTTTGTACCTTCAAGCTCTGCCCACACTTTAACTTTGGTTGTATCGGTGGAATATGGTATCCCTCCTGCAATGGCAAGCTGCATTCCTTTTTCAATGACTGCATTTTGCGGATATATCAGTTTACCTGTGCTGCTCAGTTGATGCAGATTATAACGGTCGCAAAGCATTACATTATCACTACCCAGAGTTGAAAATGAAAGCTTATTCAATATTCCTGATGGAGCAAAATATACAGATTTGATGTTTTCAAGATAAGGCTCTAATGGCTGCCAAACAATTTTGTACAACGATTCATTGATATTTTGATTTGTTCCATACAATTTATTTATAAAATCGTAACCTGTGGTTTCTTTCAAGCTAATTACAGCGTTCATTTCCTGTTCATCGAACAAACGAATGGTTTGCGGTTTTTTGCTTCCAGGCGTGATCAGAAGAGCACAATACGTTATTACGTCATTGCGAGGCGGCTTCCCTTCGTCATTGCGAGTCCCGCTCAGGCGGGACGAAGCAATCTCATTGTCGGAACTGCTGACAGATAATTCATCTGCAAAACTCACAAACTCAATGGCTGCCTCGCCTGGTTTAAGTGCTTTCTGCACATCTTCCCATTTGTAATTGAAAAGACTCTGTATATCTGCAAATTCTGATGACATGCGGACTAATTTGCGTTCCTGTTCGTTTGCTTGTTTTTCTAATTCTGTAATTTTTTTCTCTCTGTCTTCAATATCTGCACCTTGCAATTCGGTGATTTGATTACGTAATTGTTTCAGATAGACATAAATATTTTTAACCTCCTGGTCAGGACTGTTGTAAACTGCATCAAGCATGGAACGGGTACTTTTCAGCAAAAGTCCTTTGAGAATTAATTCATTGTTGTAGCATATTCCCGAAATGCTGTCTCCGAGTATCGTGCATAGGTTCGACCGGCTCGCTGCAAAATTTACATTGAAAGAATGAATATCGTTGAAAACATTTTTAGTTTTGTTCAGGTAAAGTTCTTTTTCTTTTTCACTAAGAATAGGGAAATTTTTCTGTAACAGCGATAGGGTTAAGTCTTTTGATTTTAAAAATAAGGGAACTGCCTTTTCCTGTTTATCTGATTTTATATATTGCTTGGCTAAAGTCGGATAATCGGATGCCAATTTTGCTTTATCGCATAATTCTTCTGCAATTTTCAGAGAGCTTTCGTAATATTTAATTGCCCTGTTTAACAAACTGTCGCGTTTAACAGGGGGAATTGGGGGGCAATCACTCTGATATATTAACACAGTGCCCAAATTATTCAAGCAGTACAGGATTCCTTGTTTGTCACCTAATTCTTCTGCAATTTTCAATGAATTTTCGTAATATTCAATTGCTTTTTGGTAATTGCCTTGATTAT
>CAYWFU010000195.1:0-2157 GCA_964457585.1 uncultured bacterium
ACTCATTGAAATACAAAGGGAAAAGAACTATTTTTGGGAACTATGAGAGTTTGAGAAAAAAAGATATATAAGGGTGTAATAAATAAATAATAATTGCTGTTGCAAAGTGTCGGGTAAAAAAAACAAAAGTCAGAATTCAGAAGCCAGAAGTCAGAATTGAAATAAAAAAATCAAATAAAAGCTGGGAAATAATATGGAACAATTTAAAAATTTTTATTTACAGCATATACAACTTAAAAATTATTCTCCGTATACTATTAGGCAGAACGAGCAGTATTTAAGACTATTTTTGAATTTTCTCAGAACTCAGGGAATTAATGACATAAATCGAATTAGTCCGGAAACTCTGGAAGATTATAAAAAATATTTATTTCTTTATAAAACATGTAGAAAGAAATCTTTAAGCGTTTTAACCATTAACGGACGATTAACACAAATAAGATTGTTTTTTCAGTTTCTTTTTAAAAAAGGACATATATATTTTAATCCAGCAGAAAATTTAACATTGCCAAAAGCACCAGAACAACTTCCAAGAGGAATAATGAGTTTTGATGAAATAAAATCTATTCTTAATCAACCTGATTTAAAAATAAACCTTGGATATAGAGACAGAACAATACTCGAAGTTCTTTATTCAACCGGAATAAGAGCAGGGGAACTTACAAAATTAAAAGTGAGTGATGTAGATTTTGAAAAGAAACTTTTAAGAATCCAAAAAGGCAAAGGTGGTAAAGATAGATTTGTTCCTTTAAATACTCCGACTTGTAGGTTTTTAAAACGATATATTGATAAAATCCGTTCTGAACTTTCACAATGTCCGAGACCTTGCGGAAATAACTGGGAAGAACGATCAAAAACAGGAGATGGAGTTTTGTTTTTAACTTCATACAATGGTGCTTTAACTTCTCAATGGCTTGCAATGGTTATTAAAAAGTATCTTAAGAAAGCAGGAATAACCCGAAAAGTAGCTCCATGTCACAGCTTTAGACATTCAATTGCAACGCACTTGCTTGAGGACGGTATGGATATACGATATGTACAGGCTTTTCTTGGACATGAGAATATTCAGACTACGCAAGTTTACACGCATGTTGAGAAAAATAAATTAAAAGAGATGTTGTTAAAATTTCATCCAAGATCAGGAGCGAGCTATGGAAACGATAACAACCAATAAAACAGAGATGGAAGAATTAAAAGACAAATTTTTAGAGCAACTTTTGATTAACAATTTTTCTGAATATACAATAAGAAATGCCAATTATGCACTAATTGATTTGTTTAAGTTTCTAAGAAGTAAACATATTTCCAGAATAGCAGATGTAACAAGTGATGTTCTTAAGGATTATCAGAGTAAAATAATGCAGATAAAACAGGAAAAGAACGGAAAGCCTCTGTCGGTACTGACAATAGTAAAGAAACTGCAACCATTAAAAGAATTTTTTAAGTGGTTAAATAAAAATTGCATAATTTTTTATGATCCAACTTTGGATATGGAAATACCTGCACAAAAGAAGTCCTTACCAAGTACAATACTCACACAAGAAGAAGTTGAAAAAATATTATCTATTCCCAAAGAAAATAATATCATTGGTTTTAGAGATAAAACAATACTTGAGTTTTTCTATGCAACAGGAATAAGAAATTTTGAGTTAAGGAAGTTAAAAATAAAAGATATCGATTTTGAAAATAAAACAATTTTCATAAAAGAGGGAAAAGGTAAAAAAGACAGAGTAGTTCCAATAATACCAATTGCAATAAAATATTTAAAGAAGTTCATTGAAGAGGTAAGACTAAAATTTCAAAGGAATAAAAAAGAAGAAACCGTATTCCTGACATTGAATGGCAAGCCATTTGGCAGGCAGGGACTTTGTGAGCTAATTCAAAAATATGGAATTGCAAGCAATATTTCAAAACCAGTAACAGCACATGTAATCAGGCACAGCATTGCAACGCATTTGCTTGAAAATGGAATGTCAATCCGATATATACAAAAATTTTTGGGACATGAGAGTCTTGGGACAACACAACGATATGCAAGAGTTATGATAAAGGATTTGCGGAGAATGTACACAAAGCATCATCCGAAGGAAAAACGGAGAAAGAAAAGCTGACAGCTTTTCTTTCAGTTTTAAATAGGTTTATGAATTTTAATTAATT
>CAYWFU010000196.1:0-2153 GCA_964457585.1 uncultured bacterium
CGTGTAGTAGTTAGTGATGTGAAGGAGCCGAATGATGTGAATGACTTGACGCAGGGGTTTAAGGCGAATATTTTATCGGCAAGAGATTTTTATCCTTTTGGCAGCGAATTACCCGGGAGGTCGTGGAATAGTTCGAATTACTCTTACTCGTTCAACGGAAAACGATATGACAGCGAATGGAACGGGATAACCGGAACAATATATGACTATGGTTTCAGGATTTATGATCCGAGGGTTGCGAGGTTTTTAAGTGTGGACCCGTTGACAAGTAGTTATCCAGGTTGGACACCTTATGCATTTGCAATGAACAGGGTAATTGACGGTATAGATTTGGATGGATTAGAATATTTGAGTGTAAATGATGAAAATATTGAAAGCTCTTGCTCTAATGGTGACGGTTCAGGAGAGATAGTTATGGATGGGCAAACTATCTCAACTTATGGCACATCTACATTCAATAGTCAACAGTATTATCAGACTTGCAGTAATGTGTATTGTACTCCAGAAGGTATAAGCACGACAGGAACAAGCGACCAGTTAATTTCTCAAATGTTTGTTACTTCAGGAGAATTAGGGTCAATATTCCCTAACGGAACAGGACTGGATAATTTAGCAAATACGTTAAACTCAAAATTACTTGACTTCGGAGTAAGAACACCGGAAGCATTAGCCCACTTCTTAGGACAAGCGGGTGAAGAAACAGGAGGTTTTGCAAATTCCTCCGTAACTGAGAATTTAAATTATTCTGCAACCCGTTTAGTTCAAGTTTGGCCAAGCAGATTTTCTTTAACGGCTACACCCGGAAAATCGTTAGCAAGTGATTATGCAAACAACCCGGAAGCATTGGGAAATCTTGTGTATGCTAATCGTATGGGTAATGGAAATGCTGCAAGTGGTGACGGTTATCTTTTTAGTGGAAGAGGAATTTTTCAGTTAACAGGTAGAGATAACTATACCAGTTTCCAAACATTCTACAATGCCCGTTATAGCCCTGCACTTACTATTACAACCGACCCGGGACCAGTTGCCAGTGATGCAAATACAGCAGCCATTAGTGCTTTATGGTATTTTAATACAAGAGTAATGAATGGTTTAAACCTTCAAAATGCAACAGTAGGACAAGTAACGCAAAGGGTTAATGGAGGAACTACTGGTTTAACCGGAAGAACAAATTATTACAATACTGCAATAGGTGTTTTAAAATAATCGGGAATGAAAAGTAAGATTGAAATAACAGCACTATTGATTTTGTTTGTTTGCAGTTCTTGTAATGCTCAAAAAGTAGCAAATAAATCACATAAAATCCCTAACGGAAAATGGGTTTGTGTTCAGGATAGTTTAAACTCAGTAGTAGTTATAAGGGAATATGTATATGAGTATTACAATAGTCAACCAACAGATACCACCAAATACAGTATATCAACAAATCCTTGCGACACTTTATATAAATCACCGAAGAAAAAAACTCTGTTTTTAACTTGGCATAATGGCTTATGCTATGAGGTAGAAGGCATAACAGACGAGTATATAGAGCTAACATATACAGCCAACGGAAAAACTCTCACCTATCGTAAGCAATAAAAAGAAATACAGAAAACGCCAGGCTTGCAGCTTGGCTTTTTTATTTTAATGAGCATCACTTAAAGCACTGGTAAGCGTATCCTTTAATCTTTTATTAGAAACAGCAGTATCAATAAAGATAAACAATGACTTTTTTTGTTCTTCTTCTAACTGATCAATCAGCTTTATTTTTTCGATTAACGAACTATCATAGGAATTAACATCAAAAGAATTATTATTTTTAAAAAAATCCGTAATATCAACTTCTAATGCTTTAGCAATTTTTAAAAGTGATGTAATTGTAGGCTCTGATTTACCTGTTTCCACCCTGGAATATTGGGCTCTGTCAATACCTATTCTTTGAGCCACTTCCTGTTGAGATAAATTTTTGGCTTTTCTGATATTCTTTATTTGTTCTGCTATGTTCATAACTATACTAATTTGTGTGATTAATTAATTACAAAAGTACGTAATTGTTGTCAAAAAATCAATTTTTAATATTGTTGATAACTTTTATTGTGATTTATAAATTACATTTTATAATTTTGTCCCGTGATTAATTAGTCAATTTTAAAAGTTATCAACAATGGAAA
>CAYWFU010000197.1:0-2143 GCA_964457585.1 uncultured bacterium
GGCTATATAGGGGGTGCGCAGCTGTAAGGCTCAGAAGCTCTGCAATGCAGCTAGAGTTTATAACAACGGCTTTTGGCAAGAGCTCAGCAATGCTGATTTCATTTCAGTCAAGGCCAATAAAACGGCAAAACTGATTGTCAAAAGAAAATATAGCGCATTTTGCAAAGGCAAAATCGGACTTGCAGCTACTGCCCCTTTTCTATTAACTACTTAAATCATCAAAATCAAGTCTGCTTAAATCAATATCATTAAACGGACTTGATTTTGTTGATGCTGAAGGAAATATGGATGTTATTTACAATAGAAGACAAATAGTTATAACCTTAACTCCACAATTTTTTAGGGTATAATTCTACTATTTTTGGGTTTTACCGAGTTTAAATATAAACCGAAAAGCTTAAATAGTATATACCCTATAGGGTATATATGGAAAAGTGGATTTTAGATATTTTAAAGCAAGAAAGGAAGGCAAGAAAAATTCCTTTAGAAGTAAAACAATTAAACAAAAATTATTATTTGTATAAATCCACGACAGTTTGGAATAAAGAAAAAGGCAAAATAAAAAAAGTTTCTGAATACATCGGAAGAGTAACTCCCAAAGGAGTTATAGAGAAATTACAATCAAAAGATATTCGAAGCATATATGAATATGGAAATTCCCACTTTCTGCATGAATTATCGAAGGACTTTTTAGATTATTTGAAGAATTCTTTTTATGACCATTGGCAGGAAATATTCGCTTGCTCTGTTGTTAAAACAATAGACGCCGTTCCTTTGAAATTAATAAAAAGTAGATGGGAAAAACTTCATTTATCCAGAGAAATGAATCCTGCAATTTCTCCAAATAGTTTAACAGAAATTTTGAAAAGCATTGGCAGAGATTATTCTTCTCAAAGAGACTTTTTCAGTAAAATATCATCCAATTCAAAGACTTTAATATTTGATTTGAGTTCAATATTTTCTCGCTCTGAAAATTTAAAGTTAGCTGAAAAAGGCTATAATCATGAACATTTACACTTAAATCAAATAAACTTTCTTTTATTCTTCTCAGGAGATAATCATCTTCCAACAATGCTCAGACCATTGAATGGCTCAATAAAAGATATCAAGGCTTTAAGATCAGTTCTCGACGAGGTAAACCTCAAAAAGAGCATACTTATTCTTGATAGAGGTTTTGCTTCCTATGAGCTTCCGAAGGAGTTGAAAGAGTTGAAATCAAGTTTTATAATGCCTCTTAGAAGAAATTTCAAATGTATAAATTACAATATGAAACTTGAGAACAGTTTTATTTATCGAGAAAGAGGAATTAAATGGGGTGTTAAGAAAATAGGGAGAAACCATCTTTATTTGTGTGAAGATGTAAAGTTAAGATCAGAAGAAGATACACAATTTTTGAAGCTGATGGAAGAAAATAAAAAATCAAAAAAAGAGTATCTAAACGAATCTAAAAAATTTGGAAAAATTGCGTTATTATCTAATTTAAAAATGGATGGAGAAAAAATATATCTGATGTGGAAAGATAGAGAGAATATAGAAGTTGCTTTTGATGCATTGAAAAACGAGCTTGAAAATGATAAAACTTATCTTGGTGATGAGGATGCAGTTAGAGGATACTTTTTTATCTCTTTTATATCACTATATTTATACTATAAAATTTTAAATTTAATTAAAGAAAAAGAGCTTACAAATAAAATTTCAGTAAATGAAGTCCTTCTGGAATTGTCAAAAGTGTATGAAATCTGTTATGATAATAAAATGAAACTTGGACCAATTCCTGAAAGGGTAACCAGATTAACTAAAAATTTAGGGATAACCATTAAACATATTCCCTAAATTTCTGGGGAGTTAAGGTATAAACATACTAATCTATTGTTTTAACTTCTTCTCTATCTCAAGCAGATTGTTCACAATGAAATCCGGCTTATAACCCATATTTGGAAGCTTATTCTTTTTTCTGTTAACCCAAATTGATTTAATCCCCAATTTCTTGGCAGGATATATATCGCTATCCAGAGAATCGCCTATATAAATGCAGTTCTCAGAATTTTTATTTATTCTTTTGAGCACTTTCTGAAAAAATAATTTATGCGGCTTGTATATCCTTAGCATCTCTGAACTTATGATGTTGTCAGCAGGCAGTCTG
>CAYWFU010000198.1:0-2135 GCA_964457585.1 uncultured bacterium
TTTTAATATCGTTTTTTAAAAAAATTCCAAAATTGATTTGACCCAGTCTGTCTGCAGTAGGGTATTTTATTTAAAAATGAAGGGAAGTGAGAGATTTAGATAAAGTATGAATAAAATAATAGATAAAATAACAATGGTTATTTTTTTGGTTTGATAGGTATGGAGTAACCACATGCCAGACCTCATATCTATCACACCAAAAAACATACCAGATCGTTTCCAATTAATATTAAAATAATAAATAAACGCGGGTTAAAACTGCGAAAAAAAATACACAGCAGCAATCTTAACTGCGAAAAAAAATCACATATATTTAAAAGAAAAAAAGCTGCCGATGAAGAAAATGTAATTTAAGTGTAAGCCCTGAGTAAGAGAAAGAGAAAATTACAACAAAAATAAGCTCGGCATATAGCTTGCATAATATTACTATACAATTTGTAACTATTCAGGTGATTAGACTGAAGGAAGAATGTATTGATGATTAATATGCTTCAGCCTTCAGCCTAAATACCTGTAAATTAATAAGAATAGATGTTACATTTAGTAAACCAGTTAAAGAAGTTGAAGTAAAATTTGGCAATGCGAAAATACCAGGATATAAAGCAAAAATATATGGAGGAAATTTAATTGAAGATGGGAAACGGTGGTATGGATATATAAACTGGATACAATATACAGCAAGTGATTTATTAGCATTGGAAAAAAATCCAGTAATAATAATATCAGCGAAAGATGTAAGCAATCATTTTGCACGGCCAGCAGACAAAAAGTATAATAATTATAATGAAAATTATCTGGATAGTGATCCATGGACAATAGCGAAATGTGAAGGGTTTTCACCGTATGCATGGAACGGATATGAACCAGAAGCTCTCAAATTTTTTATTAATCTTTAACCTTGAGCCTTTAATCTTGTACCTTTAACCTTTTGCAGTGGAAATCCGGTGAAATCAGTGAATGAAAAAAAGAATCAGGAGATAAAATAAAAAATGGGAAAACAAAATATAGATAAAAAAAGGATAATAAAATATTTAATAATAATAGTAGTTGTTATAATAGCAACCATAATAATACATTCAAAATTGGTATATATTACACCGGAATTTCAAGGGAAAATAATAGATGAAACAACAGGGAAACCGATAGAGAAAGCGATAATAACTGTTAGATGGAAAGAATACAAGATGGCGTTTGATAATCCAAATCGACCTTTTGATGGACTTACAATAATTACAGATAAAGAAGGAAAATACATTATTCCGCGACATAGAAGTTTGCATTTAATTACAGAGTTTACATCTATGATAATAGATGTATCACATCCATTATATGCCAGAGAAAGTGAATATGGTGGTTGGGCTATATTTTCCTGGGATAATGATAGAAAAACAGAGTCATATGAAGGCACAAAACTCCCTAATGGCTCAATTCACTACGATATTAAGCTGGTGGGGGTGGAGGAGAAGTATAAAAATGATTATGATAAATTAAATGATATCCCTAGACCATATAGTTTAGTGAATTTTATTAATTCACAAAATTCACAATATTTAATGGACTTAAAAAGACAATACAGTTTAAGATATGATTTAGATTTTATTATGAAAAGATGGGAAGAAATAGGAACTAAAATATATAAAGAGAAAGCTAAAGAAAGCTGGTTTCAGGATGTTATCAATAAATTTAAAAAAGAATTTAAAGAATTAAAACAAGAGGGATATTAAATATGATGAAAAAAATTTTAATCTCGATTTTAATTATACATGTTTTGATATTATTAAAATTAGTCGAATCACATGATAATAAAATAATCCATCCGTTTACTATTACAGGGAAAGCCATAAACCTTTTATCTCCAATATTTAATCCTACTTCTGAACAGTTAAAATATAAGGAATTACAAACCTACTTCCAAGACGCCATGCCATTGGGCTATTGGAATGACAAAAATAACGATGGAAAAGTAGATAATGATGAAATCGATTACAGTAAAATAGTTGAAGTAAGTAAAAATCTAACAAAAGATGGAACATTTGGAACAATAGCAGAAGATACAGAAGGAACATATTTTCCAACTCAATTTTTTGCAGAAATACTAAAATATTCAATGCTTAATCATTTCTTTTTTAGTCCCA
>CAYWFU010000199.1:0-2134 GCA_964457585.1 uncultured bacterium
ATTAAGCAATAGCTGAAAAATCATCAGGAGTAGTAAACTTGTGCAGGGTGTCGTTACCTGCTTGGTCATGACAACGGACGTATATTTCACCTTCGGGAAGTGTTCCGATTTCTTGTGAAGTGTATTCATGATCAATGTCATATTCTTTAAGAATAGATTTAAATAATGTTCCGCCAGCATTTGGATCACCTTTCCAGATTTCAAGTAATTTTAAGCCAGAGCCATACTCTGTATCTGTTGCGTAAATTTTAATATTTGTATCAGAAGTTACTCCATCAGGGGGTATTTCATTATCTTGTGAGTCTTTTACTGTTACTTGTGGGGGTTGAGCTGTTGAATCGATTGCTCTTTTTATATCCCAGCGATTTGAATTATATTGAATTATAGGACTGAAATAGCTCAAATCAACAATATCATTTTCAATCAAGCCTTTGTTATTACCAGGTTCCCAAGTTTCACCTAAAACTACTTCATATATATATTCAACCAAACCATCGCAACGAAATGTTGGTTTTTTATTTTTGTTATTTGCAGTAGGGTCTTTATATAAATTGTCAGTCACTCCACCATATGCGGCACCTCCAAGTTGATTATTTTTAATTTTCATTATTTCATTAATAATTTGGTTTCTTTTCTGCCTTGTTAATGTAGATAATCCTCTACTCCCCCAAATATCTTTCAATTGAACTTCATTAATCCACGTTTGTATAGTGTTGGTGGTATCAAGACCATCTGTTGTCATTTCTAAAATACGTTGGCTATTTGATGGAATTGTTGTTCCTAAATCAGAATTCCATTTGTAAAATATTGCTGCATGACCTTTGCCCCACATTCCAAATAAATCCAAATCTCTATACGCTGCATCTCCCTTTTCAAAATGAAAACGAGAACTATCTGCAAATATAATTATTGGGATAAAAGTAAATATTATTAGTTTAGTTAAGAACGATATTCTTTTCATCTAGTCCTCATCAAATTTAACTTTTTTGTTAATAATCAAAATCATGACCATTTAATTTTTTATATATATTTCTTAATCCTTTTTCGTCACCTTTACCAAATCTTCCTTCTATTTCAACTTTTTTTATAGCATCTTCTAATAATTCATAATTTCCTAATGATGCTAAGCTTTTCACAGCATCTATAATTTGAGAAACAGCATTATATGAATTTTCTTTATCAATATTGTTCATATGTTGATTTGCAATCGCTTTCAAAACTGGAATAGCAGATGTATCTCCTATTTCACCTAACGCTTCCATATATAATAATCTTGATATACGAGCATCATTACCTAAATCTAACTTTATCTTTTCCAATTCCTCAATCAAATAAGGAACAGCTTTTTTAGTTTTACGCTCTTTAAATAAAAACACATACGTACCATCAATAAACGTGCCTTTCTGTTTTAAATATCCTTCCAATATAGCATTTTCACCTTCAGGTGTTTCTATTGTATTTATTCCATACAATGCGTTTGTTGCTAAATATTTTGCCGTATCTCCTGTTGTGTCATATAGCTTTTTTATCAATTCTGGTAAAGCATAATTTTGTCCTATATTTCCATATACTATTACTGCTGCTTGTCTTACATCAATATCTTCACTTGAATCATCAAATATTTGCTTAAGATTTTTTAAATATTTTTTATCCACATTTTTATTTACTTTTTTTAATTCATCAATTAGTACGTTTATATTTGTAAGCGTTGCCATTCTATTATATGGTTCATTATTTCTATCTTCCAAAACTTCTATTAATGTTCCTGCTATTTCAGGGTCTCCCATCTTTATAGCTATATTCATTGCTTCCAGACGAACAAAAGTTAATTTAACATTTTCATCTGTTTCTTTTGGAGAAATTTTTAACTTTTTCCGTTCTCTGAAACTTTCTTTTGGCCCTCCTGATTTTATTTTAATCAATTTAATTAATTCAGACACTGCCTTTGAACCTAAATTTTTTATTTTTTCTTTTGTTATATTTACATTATCATTATATTTTTGTGTTCCTCCGCCCATCAGATCTTCTTGCGATGTTGTTTTTATCTTTTCAACTAATTCACTAATTGCATTTTGCACCTCAGGAGAAATTGTTTCTTCAGCATAATTCAAATTAATATGACCAAAAAATATTA
>CAYWFU010000200.1:0-2112 GCA_964457585.1 uncultured bacterium
CAAGTTTCTCACTATAATATTTTTTCATATTCCCCATATTTTTTGTTCTTTCTATCCTACCTTTCCCACCTAAAAATTTATTAACCACATAAAATATTGTATATCAACAAAATATAAGCAAGTACTGATTTTTTGTTAATAAATCGTGCATAGAATAATTGTTAAAGTGCCTTATTTAATATATATTTGAAGCTTTTAAATGTGCATAGAGTATGAAACCCAATTCAAAAAATGATGGCAAATTTGTGCTTCATCATACGAAACAGAAGAAAAATAAGGCTGTTTATATCTATCATCAGTTAGCATGGTATTATAGAAAAAATAAAAAGCCATTTCGTAATATTCTTAAGTATCTCGGCGTACTTAAACCGGATGAAATTGAATATTATAAAAAAGCCGTAGGATGTCTAAATCAGGATAATAATTATTACCCATGTAATCTTAATGAAATTGATGTAAAAGAATCAAAGGATTATCTATCCTGTGCAGTTGCTCTGCATTTTTGGGATTATTGGAAGTTGTCTTCTGTATTCCCATCTTCAATTGAAACCAAAGATGTGTCAACCAATGATGTAGCAAAAATATTAACCTTACTCCGTTTTGTTCAAACATGCAGTAAAAGCTTCAGTGTGCAATTATATAAAGACACAACCCTTGCCGAATTAACAGGGGTTACTTATGAGAAGTACAACAAATCACGCATATTCCGGGAACTTGAGATTATTGAAAACTACCGGGAATCAATAGGTAAACATATATTTAAACAAGCATTAAGCAAAGGAGACACACAGGGGAAAATATTATTTTATGATTTGTCGTCAGC
This sequence comes from uncultured bacterium, assembly GCA_964457585.1. GTDB lineage: Bacteria > JACRDZ01 > JACRDZ01 > JACRDZ01 > JACRDZ01 > CAYWFU01. Next base: position 824 of record CAYWFU010000200.1, read on the forward strand.
CAATGTAACCGGATTGCGTTGCGTACTAGCCAAATGGGGTCATTGTAAAGATGGTTACCTGACCCATGTCGTACTTCTGTTAGTCATTACTCCTGAAGGTTACCCGATTTACTGGGAAATATTAGAAGGAAATACCGCAGAGTCAAAGACTATCGAAGGACTTATCCGTAAAGTGGAAAATATATATGGAAAAATAGACAGTGTATTATGCTTTGACCGTGGGATGGTTTCGGATGATAATCTGAAATATTTGCAAGATAAAAAGATAAAATTCATCACAGCGTTGGATGGCAGTCAATTAAATTATTTTGATAGCGTTATCGACGAGCGTTTATTAGATAGTGTTAAGAAGTATGATCTTAAAAAGGAAAGACAACAAATATACGAATTGTTGACCTCATCAGGATTTGATTATGCTCAGGATAATTTGTATTACAAAGATATTCCTTTGACCGCTGAGCAAAAAAATGAAATTGAGCAGGAAACAGAAAAATTAGATTTGGATACCAGAAGGTATTACTTAGCTTATAATCCTGAATTAGCCTATCTGACGCATAAACACAGAAAAGAACGGGTTGAAACATTTAAAGAATGGGTTGAAGAATATAATCAATCGTTAAGAAATGTATTGCAAAATAAAAAAAGAGAATCAATCGAAAAAACGATTAAAGAAGAAAAAAGGAAAAGAAAAATAGCGGATGTAAATATTGATTATTTTCTGGAAAAATATATTGTTGAAAATATCAATAAAAACGGCGGGAAAAAAAAGAGTGAAACTTACAGAATAAAACTTCATATAAATGAGAACGCTTACAGGAAGGCTAAAAAATATGATGGTCTATGGGTACTTATCACGAATATAACTAAAGAACAAGACAATGATTTTTTCAAAAAATCAGGTTTTAATCATTACTTTGAAATTTACCGGTTGAAAACTAATATTGAAGAAGCATTCCGGATATTAAGCGATTTTGTTGACGTAGAACCTTTTTATGTTTACCTTAAGGAACATATTGAGGCACATTTTACCTTATGTGTATTGGCATACCTGATTGATATAACTATACTGAATAAAATAAGAGCATCAGATGATGCAGACAATATGGATTTACATAATATTTTTTATTATCTTCGCAAATGTAAACAAGACCGTATTTCAGTCGCAAAAAATAAATCAATTTCAAAACTAACAACGGTAACGGCTAAACAAAAGAAATTATTAAAAGCGTTAGACTGTACGTATTTAATTGATTCTGAATATCTTTATAAAAATAACATTATCAATATTT
>CAYWFU010000201.1:0-2080 GCA_964457585.1 uncultured bacterium
ATTTTTTATGCGTATAGAAAGTATTTTTTACAATTGGATTTGCCGTTCTTTCATTTAAAAAAGATTGCCATTTTTCAAACCATAAACTTAAAACTCCAACAAATGATTCTTTATCTGTAATAGTCATTATATCTACTACTTGCATTAATTCTTGAGATGCTTTTAATTTAGGATTTTTTGTTAAATACCGTCTTATGATTGCCGATTGATGGAACTGGCACATCTGAACAGGAATGTCTTTGAATGATAGGGCAAGCCCTTTCCTGCCATCACAAACAATTGCCAATATATTAAAACCTTGTCTTTTCAACTCCTCTATTCCTTGTTGATAAACAAGATTTGTCTCATACTTTACATAATACTTCAAAAGATTTTCTTTTGTAATATTGTCTTTAAAAAGCATCACTCCAAAATTTCTACCCCAATAGGTCGTATCCATCAGAACTATTACATTTCGTGGCTTTATTGTTTCAAAATCTATACAATAGTAATCTAACTTTCGTTCGTTTTGAGCAACCATATTTTTGTGCTAATTGCTTGTATGTTTGCTTACCATTTTTGTATTCTAACCATAATGCTTGCAAATCCATTCTATTACCACCTAAAAATTGCTTGCCACAAATATTGCATTTATACCGTTGGGCACCTTTTACTGTACCATATTTTTGAGTAAATCCCTTACCGCAAAAAACACACTTTTTTTATTCATAGTATTTGATTTGCTGCAAAGCTAATTACAGTAAGGGTTTCTGAGATTTTTACCATTATTTTTGTCTACTATCCCTAATTAATTTATATGCTTATCCCCTATTATACCTAAATACATTTTTCCCAGTAACAGAAATAGTTAAGAGCCTTTCAAAAAGAGCTTCTCCGAAATATCTTCGGTTAAATTTATAACAAAACTCATTCAAATAATTTTGTAAGAACTCTGGTTTTATACCATGATACATATCTAATAGCATTCGTTTAGCATTACTTATTGCTATATGTACCCATGGTAATGCTTCTCCTATTTTGTCTTTAGCTACTACTTTTGGATTATGCTCTTTTACTATGGTTTTTAAACTCACATAAGAGGTGGAATCATCCGTATCCAAAGTGGATGTTTTTAACACTTTTTCCTTTACCACTGATGATATCGTTTCTGATTCTAAATCTTTTATAACCTGCATTTTTATATACCCAACCTTGCGTTGCTTTCCTTTTCTTGTGCGTTCCCCTGCTACTACTTTACTTTCTGCCATTACTAATACTTTTGTTTTCTTTTGACTTCCTCGCCCTCGTTTCAAAGGTTTCTCCTTTTCTTCATCAGGTGTTAGGGTAGAAAAAAAGCCCTCATCCAGTTCTATTTGTCCTTCAAGTTGATATTTTTCATCCCTTTCTCCCATTACTATTCGCAACTTGTGTAACATCTCCCATATAGGTTGATAACGCTTATGTCCTAATTGTCTTTGTACTTCCTTTGCTGAAAAACTTTTTTTTGTTGATGTCAATAAATGAATCGCTATAAACCAATACCTGAAGGGTAGCTTTGAATGATGCATGATTGTACCACTTCGTAATGTAGTGCGTGTTTTACATTTTTTACATTCATATTGCCATTTATCTCGTTTCCAATAATGTTCTTTTCCACCACAGTGAGAACATGTTACACCTTGACTGTCTCGGTATTCTTTAAACTTTTTTTTGCAACTCTCCTCATTAGGATAATTGCTTGTGAAATTAAGTAAATTCATTGTTTATATGTTTTTTGCAAAGATATTATTTTTTAGGTAATGTGTCGGATAAGCATATTATAATTAACAATTAATAATTATTTAAAGAACGGTTTTATTATTGGTTAATATTTTTACAAATAAACATTATTTTCCAGTCGTTTTCGCTTGCAGTGGAATGAATATCAAAATTTTTGCAGCATCTTAAATTTTTTAAACCGCTTTTATTTATGCAGTCCTCTATTTGTAAAGGTGTCCATAAATACTGGTGAAATGAATGTATATCGGTTTCTTTTATATTGTTTTCTTTGTCTGTTACATAAATGTTGTAAGATAAAGTTACTTTTTGTTTAAGGAGGTCG
>CAYWFU010000202.1:0-2072 GCA_964457585.1 uncultured bacterium
ATGAAAGATCAGGTTGACAGCTTACTCTCCATCGGTATTCAGGCTGCTTCCATTAACAGCACATTGGATTATAAAAGACTTGCTGAGATAAAATTACAATTGATTAAAAACAATATTAAACTTTTATATATAGCTCCAGAAAGAATCATGATTCCGGATTTTTTTGATTTTTTACATCAATTAAATATAAATTTAATCGCAATAGATGAAGCACATTGTATTTCAGAATGGGGGCATGAGTTTCGTCCTGAATACCGCAAACTAAACCTGTTAAAAACACATTTTCCAAACGTTCCGCTAATCGCACTCACATCAACTGCAATACCACAAGTTCAAAATGATATTATTAATCAGTTAAATATGGTAAATCCAAAAATTTATAAGGCAAGTTTAAATAGAAAAAATCTGTTTTATCAGATTATACCCAAGGGAAAAGAGATGTATCAATATCTATTACAATATTTAAAAAATCATCAAGACGAATCTGGAATAATTTATTGCCAGAGCAGAAAATCCGTTGATGAATTATCTTTTAAACTTCAAAAAGATGATATTAGTGCATTACCCTATCATGCTGGATTATCACCAGATATTCGAAAGGAAAATCAGGAGAAATTTATTAAAGATGATATACAGGTTATTATTGCTACGATTGCTTTTGGCATGGGTATTAACAAATCAAACGTTCGATACGTAATTCACTGCGACATGCCAAAAAGTATTGAAGGCTATTATCAGGAAACAGGAAGGGCTGGCAGAGATGGGCTTAGAAGTGATTGTATTCTATTTTTCAGTTATGTTGATAAAATTAAACTTGAATATTTCATTAAAAAGATAGAAAACGAGCAATATCAAAAAATTGCTTATAGAAAGATGTGGGACATGATTAATTTTTGTACAAGCACAAAATGCCGTCGGATAACTTTAATAAATTACTTCGGTGAAAAATATGATATTCATAATTGCAATATGTGTGATATATGTGTACCTGTTGTCAACAGTCCTTCTGAAAAACCGAGGGTTATGTCATATCATGAACCTGAACCTGCAATTTCAAAAAGAAAAAGAACAATTGATTATTCTGAATGTGACCATAAATTATTTGAAATATTAAGAGTATTTCGAAAAGAAATTGCAGACAAAGAAAAAATTCCTCCTTACATTGTGTTCTCAGATGCAGCACTTAAAGAAATAACAATACAATATCCACAGAACATGGAAAGTTTCAGAAAAATTACTGGTGTTGGAAATACAAAGTCAGAAAAATATGGAAATATTTTTTTAGAAAAAATCATCAACTATTGCAAAACCGAAAATATTAGTAAACTTAATTACCTGAATACGCTTCGTGATGCTATACTTGAACTTGTGAAATCAAATCCCAATGTGTTGAGCTTAACAGATACGGCACGTATTTTAATTGGGCTGGATAGCAGCAGACGAGCCAGGAGACTCCATCTTGCAGATCATCAACTATTTGGATATTTTCCGCAACTTTCTAAAAAACAAATTAAAGAAGTTATTAACAATATGATTTGTTCTGGAGAACTGAAAATTATATATCGATCTGACTTATCAGGCGGCAGACAACGATTAGGGCTGCCAGTCAACCAGAATTCTATTAAACAAAAAGCATATTCTGTCGTTGAAATACAGAAAAAATACTCATCTGCATATGAAAAATGGACAAAGGAAGATGAACAAAAACTAATTAATGAATATAATAATGGAAAAACGATTAATGAACTTTCAAAACTTTTAGGAAGACAGCATGGAGGAATCCGTTCGAGACTTAAAAAATTAAATATACTTTTATAATAGGTTATCACTTAAGAAATTTTCATACTATCTATTATGAAATTTTCACGTACTTGTCATGCTGAACGTGCTTCAGCATCTAAATTTTTTAAATTTAACGTAATTTCAGACCCTGAAACAAGTCAGAGCCTGTCCTGAATTTATTTCAGAAGTAACAAAAAATAAAGTATTTTTAGCTAAATCAGAAATTTTATAACAGTGAAAAGTTGGCAAAGCTTTTGAGAAGCAGTCAAGCGTCTTAAAAAATATATCAG
>CAYWFU010000203.1:0-2061 GCA_964457585.1 uncultured bacterium
AAATAAAAGATAAATAAAAATTAAACCTAAAAACAAATTAAAAATATTAACATGCGCTTCAGCGGACAAAAAACCGCAAGCGGTTTTTTGCCTCTGAGCTTGCTGTTCAGGTGCGCTGCGCGCACCTGAACAGCGAGTTGCGCGTTCGCACTCGCCCGATTTGTTCAGACGCGCGCTGATTCGCGCTCCTGAACTAATCGTTCGAGCGCAAATTTATCTGGTCTTAGCACGCAAGCGTGCTAGTCCAGCTAAATTTCGCTCAACTCGCTGTTAGACTTCAATAATTCGTAATAATTAAAATATTTGTCAATTTTTTTTTAAAATGACTCACTTTTTTCAATTGAAAAAGTACCACTTTTTTCAAATAAAATTATTGTTTATCACCTCCAGTTTTAGAGAAAGATTTTTTTCTGTCTTTAAGTCTATAGCTTTCACCTTTGATATTTATCACAGTACAATGGTGAAGTAATCTGTCTAATATTGCTCCTGCAATAACATTATCTCCAAATATTTCTCCCCAGTCTCCAAAACCTTTGTTTGATGTGAGGATGATGGAATTTTTTTCATATCTTCTTGATACTAACTGAAAAAATAAATTTGCTCCCTGTTTATCCAGTGGCAGATAACCTATCTCGTCTATCACAAGCAATTTGTATTTGCTCAACGTTTTTAATTTTATATCAAGTTTATTTTCATAGTGAGCTCTGTTCAGTTCGCTTATCAATTTATGGCAGTTGATATAGTATGTTGAAAATTTATTTTTCAGCGCCTCCATTGCAATTGCAATAGCAAGATGAGTTTTCCCTACTCCAGGAGGGCCAAGAAGAACTATATTCTCTTTGTTATCTATAAATCTTGTTGTTCTTAAATCATTTATCGTTTCCATATCGATTGATGGCTGAAAGTTGAAATCATATTCATCAAGTGTTTTTCTGTATGGAAATCCGGTAACGTTAACTCTCATAACAAGAGATGTTTCATCTTTGTGTATTCGTTCTGATTCGATCAAGTAATCAAGTGCTTCTATTATTGATATTTTTTCTTTATTTGCCCGCTCAAGATAATTATCAAGTATTTCAGCTATCTTGGTGAGTTTCAAATGTCCCAAATTATTATATATTCTTTCGTATGTAATTGCGCTCATTGCAGCTCCTCATATTTTGTTAAATCATGATTTTCAATTTGCATGATATTTTGATATTGGATATTTTTAATTATCACCGTGTCTATTTTTTGAACTTCTAATTTATTTTTCTTTGGTCTTTTAATTCCATGTGAACACCGCAATTCTTTTAATCCTTCAAGATGTTTTGGATTGGTAATATACCTGCCTTTATCATGGGTTAAAAGTGTATGCTCAGCAATAACTTCATTGCGGTATATTACTTTAATATTCCCATCTTTCTCTTTAATACTTACTTCTTTGCCTGCATATTTATATGGCACAGAATACAAATTCGCTTCATAGCTGAAGTGGCAGTCATTAAATACACTGCGGTATTTTACTGTACTTAAGTCATACAATTTGCTAACTGCGACAGATTGAAGGTTCTCTCTTTTTAATCTTTCTCTAGGCATCTCTTTTGTTGTTGAGTGAATTCTATCATTTACCTTTTTCAGCCATGTGCAAGCATTTTCATTTATTTCTCTTAATGAAGAAAATTTTTCTCCGGCAAAAAAATTTTGTTTTGCATAGAGTACAGAGTTCTCTACCTTACCTTTAGTGTTTGGTTTATACGGTCTGCAAAGTATCGGATTAAATCCGTAATACCCTGCGTAATCCATAAACTTTTTATTAAATTCGCTGTCTGCCGCTTTAATATTACGTTTAATTACCACTGATTTAAGATTGTCATACAGAAGCTCTTTTGGATATCCTCCGAAATATTTAAATGCATTATTATGGCCTTTTAGAAAGTTCAATATATCTGCTCTTTCAAAAAACTCAATATACAGCATTCTTGAATATCCAAGGATCATAAAAAAACAATTTAACTTGATAACTCGTTTTTGTTCCTTATCATAGAAATTTCCAAAAAATCCTAAAGTCAACCTGTGCTT
>CAYWFU010000204.1:0-2027 GCA_964457585.1 uncultured bacterium
ATGTTGGCGGTATGTGGCTTTTTACAATGCTTTCAGTCGGATAATTTCCTGTTTTATATCTTCAATTACTTCTATGTTTTGAATTTCTTTTTTATCCCCAACTTTTGCGGAAAATAAATAGAATACTTTGCCACCAAAAACCTCAGTAAATTTCTTATGAGTCTCCGCTTGTAAACTATATTCTTTGAAAATTTCAGGTAATTGTATTCCGCTATTCACAGGTTTAATTTGAAGTCCGATATATTTCTCGCCGACCTTAATGAAGAAGTCCACATTAAATAATCTGTCCCACTCATCAGGTGCCGGTTGAATTTGAACTCCTAATATTTTTTGTAACTGTCCGTATATAGTTTGTATCTCGGTCATATAACCGTCAAAAGTACGGTCAATAACAAGTTGCATCATATAATCAATACAATCCTGCTCGGTAACTTCTGCAACTTCGGATTGAATCACTTCAGTGATTTTTACATAGAGTTTCTTTCCTAATTCTTCGATATGTTCTTTGGTTTTTACGTTTTTGAAATAGTATTCACGCCATTCATCAAGTGTTTTGGGCGAACATTTTCTAATTGATTCAGAAGTTGGTCCAACATTTCTTTTAAAATTTAGTTGGAAGCGATTCATTGCACTATTTAAAATCCATTCTTTTGCCATTGTTTTGTTGCAATAAGTTTAAAAATTTGTCTTTGTATTTATAATCAATATCACTGTCCACTTGCACCAAACCATTTTTGATTAAGTGAGCATTGATAAATGTTTTATTTTCTAAGTATAGATAACAAAGCAAATTATTTTCTTTGTCGTATTTAACATTGTCATATTTAATAAAAACTCGTTTCCCGTTTGTTTTATCAGATAGAAAAGAAGTCGCTTTACCGTTAGTAGAGGGGTCATCCTTAATCCCAAGTAATTTTATTGTTAAATCATTACTAAGTTTTATTTTTTCAGGACTGATAATTTCTTTGACTGTATAAAGTTCTTCTCGTTTTGTATTTCCGTTCTTGTCAATCTTTGAACCGAACTGTAATTTTTTTGGATCAACCTTTTTGTCAAGCGCATGTGGATCTTTGAAAATATATGGAAGTTTTTGAATTTCTTTTTCAAAGTCTACACTATTTTTTTGTTTTAAAAATTCAAAGGTCGTATCGTGGATGTCTCGTTGATTTGCTTTAAGTCTTTGTTTGATAATAGGAATGTATTCGTAATTAATTTCATAACCGATAGAATTTCTTCCAAGATTTTTTGCAGCAAGGTTTGTTGTGCCACTGCCTGTAAATGGGTCAAGTACCGTATCACCGACAAAAGCAAACATCTTTATTAATCGTTTGGGTAGTTCTTCCGGAAACATTGCAAGATGGTTGTCTTGACGTGCACCTGCAAAATTCCAATGTCCTGCGAAAAATGTATTCCATTCTTCTGCTGTCATTCTTGAAAGTTCTTTTTGTTCCTTTGTCGGTTTAGGAGCGTCACCTAGCTTTTTAAAAATAAGAATAAATTCATAGTCAAGTTTCAAAATTCCATTTCTTGGATAAGGATATGAACCCATTTGAACACCACCTCCTGTTGTGTTAGAAGTTGTAACCTTTTGCCAAATGATAGCACCCATATAGTCAAATCCGATGTTTTCACAGAATTTGATAATCTCTTCTCTAATAGGAATGACCTTGTAACGTCCATAATAAACAGAACGGGCAAATTGGTCACCAATATTTATACATAACCTGCAACCATTGTGAAGAGTGCGGTAACACTCTTTCCAAACTAAATTCAGGTTGTTAATGTAATTTTCGTAACTGTCGTGGAACCCGATTTGATCTATTGAACCGTAGTCTTTGAGTTGCCAGTATGGAGGAGAAGTAATAACCAAATGTACTGAATTATCAGATAGTTCGGTCATTTGTCTGCTGTCTCCATTTATTATTTTATGATGAGTTTTCATTCTTATTTCTTTTAGGCAAAGTTAATCAAAATAATCTAATTTTATTTTGTCTGTTCAATTCTTGTTGTTTTTATGCCATTACCGC
>CAYWFU010000205.1:0-2012 GCA_964457585.1 uncultured bacterium
CTAGCGTGAGTTTATCATGAAATAAAGCATAATTATATATAAATGCTTATTTATCAAGGGATTAGAAGAATATTATTTGTATACACCAACACCCGAAAATTTTGGCCGATCATTGTGCAAATTTTTGATATTTAATGCTTCCATTATCTGATTTTCCTCATCGGACATTTCTTCTAATTTATATATCGCTTTTACTCTTCCTCTTGTGTTTGTCTCTTCCAGCATTGTTGCGAGTCTTATATTATTTAATGTATCTAAAAGCCTATCTAAAGTTCCTTCAAATTTAACTTTTAATCTTGCCTGACGCCAAACAATTGCAGCCATAAGATATCCAAGAATACAAATAAAATAATGTACTATAATTTTTTGATCTGTCCAATGGAATTGTGGTTTCAAGGCAAGATGATAAGCATTTTTTAAATTCTTAAAAGCTTGCTCGATTTTTGATTGCCCATAGTATGCTTTAATAATATCAACTGTACTCCAATCGTGCCGGTTGGTCATGAGAATTCTAAATCCTAAATTGTCTTCTATTTCTTTGAGCTGTTTTTGATTGATTGAAAATTCCAACTGCAATTTGCCATTTGAAGTCTCGTTTAGCGACCAATCAATAAGTTTTTTGATAAATTGTTTTTCAAATAATTTTGTTATTTTATTTTCCAATTGCTCTTTGTCTCGCTTTTTTGCCTTTGGACTTTTAAGCCCATCCTGTATCTGTTTCAGTTCTTTTTCTATTTTTTCAAGAGATTGATAAATTCCTCTTATTTGTCCATCTTTTAATTCCTTAGAAATAAAAATTACTATGGTTCTTTCTTTTTCCCAAATAATTTGTTTATCCCTATAAACTTTGACCATGCTTCCAAATACATCAAGTTCCTGAAATTTGGTTATTGCATCATTTATTAACTTTTTATGATGATACGGCGTAAGCGCACCAACATAGTGCATCTGCAAATTTTCTACAATAGTCATATTCTCCCTGGAGTTGTTTCCACGATCAAAAACAACAGTGTGCTTCTCAATGTCTAACTTTAATCCTTCCATCCGGTTTTTTATTTTTTCAATAACTGTTTTAAAAATTATTGCATCATTTATATTGCCCTGATATGTATAGTGAAATACAGGTATCATATCTTCTCGTGTAACTACCATAGCCAGCCCGATCTGCCTGAGATCATATCTTTTTTGTTTATTTTTACCTCTACGAGCGATATTGCATTTTAAATTTGTACTATCTATGTATGTGAAAAAATTAGTAGTATCAAAAAATAAAGTATCGCTCTCCATGTTATATGTTTTAAATACCTTTTCCAATAATTCTTGTTCAATTTTCGGAATCGCTTCAATAGGAAGTGCATCCATTAAATCCCAAAAATGCTGGCTATCAATTTTATTCAAGCTGCACCTGAGTAAATATTCACATGTTGTGGTTTTTGCCCAATCCCACCAGCCCCTTTTACTGGTAGGCATACAAATACGGCCAATTGCCCCAAGAAGGAAAGTCATTCCGGCAGTTAAATTATTTCTGATAGGTTTTTCAGGGATATATGATCTTGATGATTTAATGTGTTTATTAATCACATCAGGAATATCTAATTCATGAGCGACATTAAGCAATGCTGCTATTGCACCATGAGAATAGGATTTCAAACGTAATTCTTCAGTAATTCCCTGAAGTCGTTTTAATAAATCATTAGCTTTACCAAGATACGCCAAGACGATTGGTCTCGGCTTGCCGTTTATACGTCTTGATTCAACTATGTACCAATATTTATGTCCTCTGGAATTTTTTGATTGGATAGTAGCCATGTATATCCTCATAAATCAGTGTATACAATATATTCCATTTCACATAATAATAGCGTATTTAATAGTATTTGTCAAGCAAAAAATATTTTTAATCAGTGTATACAATTATTTTAGGCATAAAAAACCCGTAACCTCTTGTATTTCAATAGGTTACGGGTTAAGCTTCCCAGATAAAATTCAATTTTATGATAAACTCACGCTAG
>CAYWFU010000206.1:0-1994 GCA_964457585.1 uncultured bacterium
TAACCCCCCTTTAGCACTTATTCGTTCTGATTTTTTTGAACTTTTTTATTACTCGTCTATAAAAATATAACTTAATTCCTCAACACAAAGAAAATCTGGTGTATAACTTATACATATTTTTTTAGCTCAAGAACATTAAATATTTTTTGTTGTTGGATATTTAACTCCGATACTCGACTGTATGTTTTCCCTTTAACTTTGAACTCTATGAGTTTAATATCCTTTAATTCCTCGAGTATCTCATAGATACTGCTTTTTATCTTATTTTCATGGAGAACTTTTTTAAGGAGAGCAAGCAGTTGCAGTGCAATCATACATTGATAAATGTGTGTTCGAATTCTTTCATCTATTTGATGATTCATTGGTTCAATATTGACTATATCTTTGTTTTTCATAAGCTGAAAATTTTTTTCAACTACATCTTTATTTCTATAGGCCATAATAATGTCATATGTCGACCATTTATCTTGATCAGTGAATAATATGTTTTTTCCAAAATCATTTGTTTTCTTTTTGAATACTATTTGATTAATCCAGCGATTGATTTTTATTTGACCATTTTTTTTAATAATAGAATACTCAATCAAGTTTTTTGTTGATTTTTGAGATAAGATCGATTCGATTTTATCTTTAATATTTTCCTTTTTTCTCCATTTGCTTTTTCGTTCACAGACCAATTTTTTGTTTATCTCATCTTCAAATGCTTTCAATGTATTGTATCTTTTTTTAATATTTGCTTTTAAAGTTCCCATATTCTTTTTTTTCGTTTTCTCATCAAATGTTAATATAATTGTTCTCTCTGTGCCAAAAACCATTTCAGTTGTACGATAAGCTATAACATCGGTTTTGTTTTCGTCATTATCACGAATAACTTTGTAATTTTCAAGAGATATTTTCATTAAATGTTTAAAGTCGTAGGGTTTAAGAGCTCCAATAAAATTATATTTTTTTATCTTCTGAATATTTTCTTTTGAATTATTACCTTTATCAAATATCAATGTTATATCTTTGCAATGTTTTGCAAATATTTCAAATCTGTTAACCAACATGTCAACATGTTCGGAAAATTTAGTTACATCTCTAATATTTCCAGCAAAAGGTTCATGAAATAGAGGAATACCAAAATCCTTTGTAACCAATAAAGCAACATTAACCTGAAGAAGATCGAAACGTTTTGCTTTATTTAAACCATGCTTGAGTAATTCACTTTGAGTATTAATATCATGAAAAAAATATTGATTAGTTATGTCATAATATAAGCATTTAAGATCTATTTTAAACAATAACATCATTTTAGCAACAATTTCAGACTCAATTAATTTGATTTGCGGAAGTAATTTATCCATGTGTCGACAGAAATTATCACATCTTACTTTTGATTCTGGAATTTTCAGGATGAATTTTAAAGCAGATTTTTTGTACCATTTAATTAAAGAATATTTGCTTTTAGGATCAACACATCGGTTGATAATCATTAGCATAACATAGTCGCTGACTTTCTCATGTTCTTCGCGTTTTTTAGCATAACTATCTATTGTTCCACGCAATTGTAACCTTTGTGCAATTTCGTAAATTGCAAGTTCAGCGCCAAAACTATAATGATTAAACTTGTCTGGCAATTCACTTTTAGAATCAAATAATTTTCCTACTTTCTCTTCTGGACCAAGACATTTTTCCCAAGACCTGACGCTTTTTCCATTTTTGTACACATTTTCTGCGATATAGACATATTTTTTGCCTTTAATGACTTTTATCGTGATAAACATTTTTTAAGCCTCTTTTTTATCTTTCTTTAATTATTTATCACCATAACTAATATAAATACTTTTCCATTTTATATTCACATAATTGAATTAAATTAGTTAGAAAGTTATCACCATAAAAATACTATAAAAATAGTAGTTGATTTAAGAAAGCATAAAAATCTCGTCCATAACTTGAAAATTTCAAAAACATTTTAATGAAAAACAGGCAATTATTTGCTAAAGGAGGGT
>CAYWFU010000207.1:0-1988 GCA_964457585.1 uncultured bacterium
TCTTTTATTAAAGCGTATGAAGGATATAAAAGTGAAGTGTATTACGATATAAAACAAAAAGCAACCATTGGTTATGGTCACTTGATTGGTGAAAATGAAAGAGATTGGTATACTGAAAGTTGTTATATCTCTCAGAGTGAAGGAAATGAAACTTTTGAGAGCGATTATATTGCTAATAGCACTGTTGGTCTGAATATTGTTAAAAAGAAATATAATAATTTAAGTTTAAATCAACAGGATGCTTTAGCGGATATCTTTTTTAACATGGGTCCTGGATACGCAAAAAACTTCAATACAGAAAAAGGGGGAAATTATTTCTTTAATTATATGGTAGATGCAGATAAAGAATTACGGTATAGACGTTATGCTGAGTCTATCTTGTATACTGAGGGAATGTATTTGAATCTTAGAGAAAAAAAAGGTAAGAGTGCGCAGATACTTAATAGGGTTTTCAATAGTGGAGAACCTATTCAGAAGATTGAACCCCTAAAAGCAGTTTCTATTCCAATCAATGAACCTGAACCTACATTAAAAACGAGATAAAATGATTAAGAATAGCCTATCTATTAGTTTTTTTTTATTTTTTATCAGTGTAATTTATGGGCAAGACACCAATAATATAGATATAATTGGACGATGGAAAATTTTAAGGCATCATAAATGTTTACATGTGAATATAGATGATATAGATAAAGATGTTTTGGACGAGTATAATAATTGGGATAATATTTGTCTTAATTCTATTGTAACAATTGATACGAAAAGAATCCAAATAAATCCTAGTGGTGCCTGTGGTTTTATTGATTGTGAACCCTTTATTCAAGATGTAATACAATATAAAAGAGATAGTCTATTTCATTATCCTTTTAACCGCTGTGATAATGTGGTTAAGGATTCTATTGTTCAGTCAGGAATACATATTTTGTGTTCAGAAGAAATTGAGATAATATATTTTAATACAAATTGTAGTTGTGGCATGGATGATTGTACCTATCGAATAATAATTTTAGATAGGAATAGAATTGCCTTCTTTTCAGGAATAAATATTTTGATATTGGAGAGAATGGATTAGTATAGAATTTTCAAAGTAATTATTAAAGATGCTTTTGCTTCCCCTGCTGATTTGGGTTTGTAAACCCAAATCCCTCGTAACACCAACAAGCAGGTTTTACCTGCAAACATTGTTCGAAAAAACAAAAGAATTTGAAGCCTAACAGCAATGTTGGGCTTTATTATTTATTGTGCTAACCTGCATTTCATTTCTTGTTTAAACAGGAAGGCATCTATAAGTGCAGTAACAACATATTTATTATCATTACTAAGTTTAGCTATCCGATTAAACTGATTAATTAAAGTTTTGTCTTTGATTTTTTCTTCTGCCATTTCATTACTGGTGCCATTCATCAAATAATCAGTAGTTACATTAAGTTCATTAGCTAATTTCTTAAGCATATCAGCTGAAGGACTTGCTTGATTTCTTTCATAACGTCCTATTTGTGAATAATGCACATTTACAAGTTTACCTAAAGCCACTTTAGATAGTTGCATTTTCTCACGCTCTTGCTTTAATCTTTCTCCAAAGCTCATAATGTGATAGTTTTTAGTTATTAACATACAAAAGTAAAGTAAAATCATATAAATAACAATATTATAAAGAGTATTGTTGATAACTATATCGAAATCTAATCATCTTGTATGTGATAATAAATTATATTTGTGACTAAAATCACGCAAAAAACTTATTAACAATATGGAAATATCCGAAATAAAACAAAGACTAAGTATACTCACAGTCCTGCAGCACTACGGATTAAAGCCCGACCGCAACCACCGCATAAACTGTCCCTTCCATGAAGACGACAAACCCAGCCTGCAGGTTTACCCCAAAACCAACACATGGCACTGCTTCGGCTGCGGTAATGGAACCGACCAACTCGATTTTATACAGTTAAAAGAAAACTGTACAAAGCATGAAGCAATACTGAAAG
>CAYWFU010000208.1:0-1987 GCA_964457585.1 uncultured bacterium
AATTGAAGACATTGGAAAATTCAGACAAAAAGATTTAAAAGCGACACATAACCTTAAAGCAATTTTCAAATCAATTCGCAATCATCTTGCAGCAAACACAGTTGGAGCAACAAGAGATGAAGTTTTGGCACAACAACTCATCAATTTAATTTTTTGCAAACTCTATGATGAAAAAAATACTGCTCCAGATAATATTGTGCGGTTTCGTTCTGGTGTAAATGAAAAACCGAAAGAAATTGAAACACGCATCATTGAAATTTTCAAAGATGTTAAAACACATTTGCCCGAAGTAATTGACGAAGAAGATAAAATAAATTTAGATACAAATTCTATTGCCTATAGACATCACATTTTAATACCGCACTAAATTATGGTATAAGTAGCGCATGCAAAGATGTAAAAAATTAACCAATAAACAACAACAACTATTGCAAGCTATTATCAATAATTCTAAAAGTTCAGGACTGGAATTACGACGGGCTCAAGCGGTGTTAATGCTCAATCAAGGAATGATAGTTGAGGAAATTATTGCGTTAACCAACTATAGCCGTCGGCAGATATTTGATTTACGCAAGAATTATCTCAAAAAAGGCATAACGGTTATAATAGACAAACAGAAGGGGAAATCCAAAGAATTATTAACTAAAAAACAATTAGTTGAAATTGTTGAAATTATCAAAGAAAAAACGCCAAGAGATTACAAATATGATACTGATTATTGGACGACTGGCATTGTTGGCGCAGTGATTGAATCTGCATACAAAATTAAATATAAATCCAAAACATCAATTTATCTAATTTTTAAAGAGGCCAAATTTACTTATCATAAACCCGGCAGATTATATCAAGCCAGAAACGAACAAGAGGTTGAACAATGGAAAAAAGGGGTTAAAATCAAGGTTAAAGAAGTTTTGACTAAAAAAGATACGATTGTTTTGGTGGCTGATGAAATGTCGCTTTCAACACAAACAACTGTGCAGAAAGTCTGGTTACCGCAAGGCGAGTATCCAAGAATTGAAGTGGCAGCTAAAAGAGAAACAAGAAGTATTTATGGTTTTCTTAATATTAAAAATGGCAAAGAACATGCTTTTAAAACCGAATGGCAAAATATGTATATCACTTACGATACGCTTGGCAAATTAAGAAAGATATATCCAACGCAAAAATTGTTTTTAATTTGGGATAAAGCTCCATGGCATAAAGGATCAAAGGCTCAGCAATTTATTAAAGAAGACGGCAACATTGAAACTTTTGATTTTCCCAGAGCTGCTCCAGAAGAGAATCCTCAGGAGCATGTCTGGAAAAGCGGCAGAAGCAAGATAAGCCATAATCGTTTTATTGATGACATTGATAAAGCAACCGATGAATTTGTTGATTATTTAAACAAAACAACTTTTAATTATTCTTTTCTGGGAATTTAGTGCGGAGTCAAATGACTCTTCTATAGGGAACTTTGTCAACTTTACCTATATTTTTGTCGCAGACCCCAGACAAAACGCAGGCTTTGTTGACAGAGGAGGGAAGGAATTTTGTCCATCCAAATGTCAAGAAGCCGATCACATTTAAAACAATGGATGTCTTTTTCATAAATTCCCCTTATTGAAAAGGTCATTGGTATCAATTACTTCCTTCTTGCAATTATAGTTTTTCCATCTCAAGTCTTCAATAAAATTTTTCGCAATTGTATCAGTCTTGAGTTCTTTCAGTTCTTCTATAATCTCTATACAGTCATGACTTGCCTTTTCAATATCCTTTTTAATTCTGGGGACATCTTACTTATCTCCAATAATTAAGTATGGTGTTAGAATGTATAAGTAAATAGTGTCTGACCGAAAACCTATGGAATGCATATTTGGCAAAGTTTTTTAGTATTTTCAACATAATGAAGATTACAATTTTATCAGGCAAAAATATTTTTATAAAATTCATAAAAAAGCTAGCAAAGTGTTGGTATAACAAAGAGAAGAGAATATAATGGCTTAACAAA
>CAYWFU010000209.1:0-1969 GCA_964457585.1 uncultured bacterium
AAAACCCATCTTGCAACAAGTCAGGGAATCAAAGCCTTAATGAAAGGATTTAAGGGTATCTCATCTCCTCTTTTATTCCCATATTCCTCCAGTAATTCCCGTCGTATATAAAAATATAGAAAAAATGCCAATTTTAGTTTTATAAATTCGTAAATAAATTTATAATAAGTATAAAATTGATAGTATAGGAAAATAAATATTATGAATAAAAAAAACTCAGAAAACATTTAAATTTTGATGCACTAATAAATATTATTCGTTCAGGATTTGAAAAAATAAAAGAATATAGGAGAAAACAATCAGAAATTACGATAGCTGATGCTCTTATGGCAGGTTTTGCCATGTTTAGTTTAAAATCGGAATCATTATTAAATTTTGACAACAAACGAGCTAAAGATAAAAATTTAAAAACAATTTATAAAATAACAAATGTTCCTTGTGATACCCACATGAGAACAATATTAGACGAGATAGAGCCTGAAGATATAGACCCGTTATATCAAGATATTTTTCGAGAATTACAAAGAGGAAAAGTTTTAGAAAAAATGGTTTTTATGAATGGGTGTTATCTTCTTTCACCTGATGGGACAGGATATTTTTCATCTGACAAAATTCATTGTGATTCCTGTTTGGAGACAAAAACAAAATCAGGAAAAATCACATATAATCATCAAATGTTAGGAGTAGCAATAGTTCATCCCGATTTTAAAGAAGTAATACCGTTAGCCCCTGAACCAATAATTAAGCAAGACGGAACAACTAAAAACGATTGTGAAATTAATGCAAGTAAACGATTATTAAAAAAATTAAGAACGGTACATCCACATTTACCGCTTATTGTAGTAGAAGATGGATTATATTCTAATGCACCGCATATTCGAGAATTAAAGAAATATAATTTACATTACATTTTAGGAGCTAAAGAAAGCGACCACACATTTTTATTTAATTTGATCAAATCAAAAAGAGAAAAAGGTGAAATTACAGAAATTGAATATCAGATTAAAGATATTAAACATCGTTTTCATTTTATAAATAACATTCCCTTGAACGCATCTAATCAGGATATATTAGTAAATTTTATTGAATACTGGGAAATTCAACCTGATAAAATTCAACATTTTAGCTGGGTCACAGATTTATTGATAACTAAAGAGAATGTTTTTCAAATTATGCGTGGCGGAAGAGCACGTTGGAAGATAGAGAATGAAACCTTTAACACCCTTAAAAATCAAGGTTATAATCTTGAGCATAATTTTGGACACGGAAAGAAGAATTTATCAGTAATATTTGCTTTATTAATGATGTTGGCATTTTTGGTAGATCAAACTCAACAACTTGCATGTAAGTTATTTCAGGATTTATTAAAGAAAGAAAAAACTAAAAAAAATCTTTGGGAAGAAGTTAGAGCCTTATTTTACAATTTAGAATTTGATTCAATGGAAAATATTTTTAAGGCTTTACTTTATGGATATAAAATACAAGGATTATTAATATTGGAAGATTCATCTTGAAAAATATTCCTAAGTTAACAAAAAATTTTATTAACTGCTAATTTTTAATAGTTTATTAGGAAAGCATTTTGTTTTTTTATTTTTCTATATTTCAACAGGCTAAATAACCATACAAACAAGAAAAATTTATAGTTTATTGTCCTTTTTTATCAAAAATTTTACATTTTAACAATTATGATTTATCTCTTTATATAAAAATTTAGAATTTAATTCAATGGAAAATTTTTTTTATAGAATAACGGGAATTGCTGTGGTGCTTGGTGGTTTAGGCATTTTAACATTGCTTGCCACTTTGGATGCATATTTTAAAAAAAAAGAAAAAAAGTAATAGGGAAAGGGAAAAGTATCTTCTCATTATGTCATTCCGAACGCATGTGAGGAATCTTGTAAAACACAACACTTAAGATTTCTCGCTTCGCTCGAAATGACAATTAAATCGAACATTTACAACCCTT
>CAYWFU010000210.1:0-1965 GCA_964457585.1 uncultured bacterium
CCACATTTCATATTTAATCGGGCAATAACCAAAAAGTTCCGACTTTTCAAATATTAAACCCATAACCATATTATTTTTTAAAAGATTTTTATCTATTTTCCCGTTATTTTTCTTATTTATAGCATATTCCTTCATAAAAGGATTTATCTTTTTATTGATAACTTCAATAAATAAAGCTTCATGTTGTTGATAATTTTCTTCTAAATATTCTTTAAATTGGCTACATAATTGGTTATTGTAAACTGATTTCAATTTTTCTTCATATATTCTATTTATTTTCACCTCTTGTTCCTTTTTATTTTTTTCTGTTTTTTCAATAGAATATAAATAATTCTGTAATTGGGTATCATCTTTTAAAAGGTTAATAAAAAAACCGGAGATAGTTTTAACAATACCTCTACTATTTTCTCTCTTTGTATAATCAGTCAGATAAAGCAAATAATCTTCAAATTTTTCTTCACCGAGTTTTTCTTTTATAGTTTGTAACCGCTCTTGCAGATTTGATGATGTTAGACTAATTGAATGTTTTGATAGAAATTCCTTTACTTGTTCATTTCTAATAGTACTAATTTCAAGTTCAACCTTATTTTGATATATTTTTTCCAATCGTTCTGCATCCATTATATTTTTTTGCGGTTCAGGCAATGCTTTTTGAGTCTGAGATAAATAAAAGTGTAAAAAGTCTTGTTTTATAGACATACAAAACTTAAAAGCTTCAATTTTTTTTCCAGTTGATTTGATAGGAATTATTTCTATCTTCATATCAGAATCGTTATTGATGTCCTGTTCTGCTCTTTGTAACACATATCTTTGTATATCACCCGTTAGTTTATATTCATTTGCTTTTAATCCTAAATAAGCCCTTAACTCCTCTAATGTTAGATTCTTTTCTCCATAATTATTTTTTATATTAAGATAATCAAGAGCAAGACAATATATTGCCAATGAATATTTGCTCCTGAATCGCTGAGAAATAAGTAAATTTAGTTTCACATACATTTCAGGATTCGCTAATTTTCTTTGAAGAAAAGAGCTATAAGTATAATGGCAAATCCCTGTTCCCTTTTCAATTTCACATCCGGCCAAAAGAGAATTGATGCCCCAAACCTCCCCTTTATTCTTTTCAAAAATATTCCATTCAACAGAAGTTTTAACTAATTCTCTTAACGCCTCTTTTAAATATTTATTATTTTTACTTTGGTAGTTAATAGCTTTTTTAAGGTCAGAGATATAAATTTTAAACTGTGTGTGTGTGTGTAAAAGAGGGAATGCTTTATAAAGCATGTAAAACCATGCCTGGCGAGACAAAAGCCTTACTTTATTTTCAATATGTATCGCTCCACTGTGGACATTAACTATTTGAGATGTCTTTGCTATTTTTGTTTTTGTTTTAGTGTTCATTATTTACTCAAAAAGCATTCAAAATATAGTAAACACAATTATAACCTAACTATGAAAAAAAAAATAGCATTTCTCATAATAGGTATCATAAATCTCATAATTAAAATTCATTAGGGTATCATAAATCTCATAATTAGCACACCTTGTTAATAAAATATTAATCATACTAAAACCCACGTATAGTAAGGCTTATAGATTTTGAAATTTTAGCAATTTTTTCGAGGACAAAATATTTAAAAATATTGTATGTATAAAAACAACAACAACAAGTATATGTAAATATATAATATAAAATTTTAACTCTCTATAGAATAAAACTTTTTTTGTTTGTTGTTGTATTTTTTTTAAGAAAATTATTCAGTAACAAAATATCATTAATAGTAAAACTGAATTTCTCTCATTACCAAAGTGTCTATTTAAATTAGGCTGCCTGCGGCAGCAACTTCTTTTTTTTGTTAACTTTGAAATTCCTAAGCATTAAATTATACATACAAAATAAAGAAATTAGACCCAAATTCCGACATGGGTATCATACTACACCTAAAATTTGAAAATTTTCGATTT
>CAYWFU010000211.1:0-1957 GCA_964457585.1 uncultured bacterium
CCCATATTCCGTAAACTATTTCGCAACAACCTTATAATTAAATTATTACAACATATATTTTATGGACTACATTGTTTTATTTTAAGATAATGCCCATTTGTTTTATGTATTTGTTTATTTCAGGAGTAAATTCCATAAACTCATTTTTTATCGTTCCATTACTTTTATCTTTTATAGTGGTATAATAATAATCCTCAAAAGGAGCATACAGTCTTTTGGAATTCAAATAATCAATACCCTCAATAGATTTTCTACGTTCTGCCAAATCTTTGTTAATAAAATATGCCATCATTGAAATACTGTACACCGCTATCACATGTTCATTAGTATTTACATAAAACGGTCTGATTTTTATAAAAGATTTAATATGCTTGAACGCGTCTTCAATTTTTGTTTTCTCCCGGTATGCAGTAATAATTTTATCTGCAGTAAAACAATATTCGTTTGCACATATTTCCGTATGATTACTTACAAATACACATAAACCGTCCAATTTTTCTGCTTTATGAATTATATCATTTTTAGAATGTATATCAATTTCAAAAGTCTTTACAATTCTTAATTTGCCTTTTTTATTTTGTATTTGCAGATGCACTTCTCTTAATATCGGTTCTTCATAATATTTCCTAATCTTCAATCTTTTGAGTTCGTCTATAACAGTTTGTCTTGTAGGATTATATTTTCTTGAACGGTTCGCTTCTTTTAATATTTCATTTTTCTTTTTGACAAATTCTTCAAAATATTTGATTTTTTCATATCGAATTTTCCTCTCTTCTCTAAACAGAACCGGATTAAAGCCCAATACATACCTTCGATTGTTTATTTGTCCTAAATCTTTGTAAAACAAAGCATCGTCATAATAAATAAATTCATTTTCAGACATTTTACTCCTGAAATTCTCTGTTGTTACATCCTCAAATATTGAAATATTTATGCCAATAATATTAGCTATTTGGTCTTTATCCATCGCTGATATATACTTTAGTTTCTTTTTATCGATATACTCCAGATTTTCATCCGATACAAAAGCCCTGTCAAAGACTATATTAATATTTTTTAAATGAAACCGATTAGCGCATGCATCAATAACCCCCACTAATGTATCTATTTCAGGAGTGTTCCCATGATATACATCCCATTTAAACGGATACCCTTTGTCATTTACCATGACCCCCAATACAACCTGCTTATTATGTGGTTTCTCATCTTTGCTAACCCCAAAACCCGACAGCTCACATTTGATACCCACAAAATACGAGGTAGTCATATCATAATTAACATAATCATAATCTCTTTTATTTCTTTGCCATGTCATACGGAATAAATGATCTTCAATATATTCATGGTTTTGAGCGATTTTATCCAATTCGTAATATATTTTATCATCAGTAATTCTTTCAAAATTAATATTCATTACTTCTGAAATCGCTGTTTTAGCAATCCAATCCGGTATACTATAATGTGAACATGGTTCGATACAGCGATTAATGGTTAATAGTTTAGCTATTGTGTCTGTAGATAAATCACTATTTGTTTTGATTTTATCAAATGCTTTGTGTAATTTCCATTCATCCCATAGTGCATTTGAAATCAAGATACTTCCAAATGATTTGCATTTCTGGACTACAATATTTCGTAACGATGTTAAAACTATAGATGCATCTTTGACAACTTCACAAATCTTCTTTATTTGCACTACCTGTAAATCGGTAAGCTTCCCAATATTCCAAAGAACTCTTTTTTTTACTTTGACTTTTTCTCTGTAACTCTCAGCAATTGAGTATGATTTATAAACTTTTCCTTTGTATTTAGAGGTTTTGTATCCTAAGTGCATATTTGTAGTTTTTAATATATTTATGGACTACAAATAAAACACTTTATTTGCTAATATACAAATATTTTAATAAATTATTTTATGGACTACATTATTATATAAAAATTCATAAAATTATTTGAT
>CAYWFU010000212.1:0-1950 GCA_964457585.1 uncultured bacterium
ATATTTTCAATCATTAACCAATAATCCACAATTTATCAACAATTTAATTCTCTATCGAAAACAAATCAAAATAAAAGTGATTGAGATTTTATTTTTTAATTGTGAACAATTTATGAACAGCGTGGAATTGCATATTTCTAAGTTTTAATCTATTATACAATTACAAACATAACGTTTCTATTAATGAAAAATGAAAATGGCAAATAATTTTTTTAGAGATTTATTTCTCGATCATTAGAAGTCAGTGAATTTTTTTAATTATGTTATTGATTGAACTGTTACGTACTACTTTTTTACATGCCAAAAAAATTCTATTAATGAGAACTTCTTTTTGTTTTGACACACAGAAATTGTTCTGTTAATATCGCCCTCCTTCAAAAATAGTTTTTCATTCATTTCCAATTCAATTTTATTCTCAAGTAATATAGTAAGGGGAATATGGAGTCTTATTCTAAAGTCTGGGACGATGTTCTTCAAAATATTCGTGAACGGGTAGGCCCTTTACGATTCAATTTATGGTTCAAAAACACCCGCCTTGAATCTTTCGATGATAATTATGCGAATATTATAGTTCCGAATATTTTTACTCAGGTGTGGTTACAAGAAAATTTTACAAATATATTGAGAGAAGGGATTGGAAACTTAGTAAACAAGAAAGATCTTGATATTAGATTTTCTATCATGAAAAGCGGTGAAGGAGAAAAAATTTCAATAACAAATAACCTTCCTTTAACTGAAAAAAAAGCCGATAGCAGCAAAAACCATTCACAAGTAAATAGAATTTTAAAGTTAGAAGAATTTGTGGTCGGTCCTAACAACAGGCTTGCTTATACAGCAGCTCTCGAGATGATTAAGGACAAATATCCTGCGTTTAATCCTCTTTTTATTCATGGTACCGTTGGTGTTGGGAAAACCCATATTCTCCAGGGGGTTTTGAATAAGGTTAAAGAAGAACAAAATATAAATGCAATATATATGTCAGCTGAAAAGTGGACAAATGAATTTATTTATTCGTTACAAAAAGGGAAGATCGAGGCATTTAGGCAAAAGTTTAGAAATGCTGACATGTTTCTCATAGATGATGTTCATTTCCTTTCTAACAAGCAAAGTACGCAAGAAGAATTTTTGCATACCTTTAATGCCCTGTATGAATTATCCAAAAAGATCATATTGGCGAGTGATGCGCATCCTAAAATGATAGGCCAGTTAAAAGAAAACCTTGCAAGTCGATTTATGTCGGGTATGGTTGTCAAAATAGATAAACCTGAGTACGCTACGAGACTTTTAATTTTGCGATCGAAAGCAGCAAAATTTGACGTATGTTTCCCGGAAGATGTATTGGAATTCATTGCAGAAAAATTTAATGATAATGTGAGAGAGGTTGAAAGCGCATTGATAACACTATCTGCACATGCAAAATTTAATGAAAAGAAGATAGACATCCAATTGGCAAATGAAGTCCTGAGTGAGTTTTTCTGTAATGAAGGAAAGATTATTAAAATCAATGAGATTGAAGAATCAGTGCTTACTTATTTCAACATATCGCGTACCGACCTTCACTCGAATAAAAAAACAAAATCTATAGCATTTCCGCGTCAAGTATGTATGTATTTGATAAAAACCCTTCTTGATTGGTCTTATCAACAGATTGGGAATTATTTTAGTAGTAAAAAACATTCGACAGTTATGTTTGCCATAAAAAAGGTGAACGAACAAATCGAAAACGATAAACAATTTAAGTTATCCATCGAGAAGTTAATGGAAAGAATTAGAAAAGAGAAAAGCTAAACCGAGATGTACGAAGTACGATGTACGAGGTACGATTTAAATCTCAAATCGTAAATCGTACCTCAACCTTCTCTTACAATGCTATGTATTGTTTAGACAAACTAAAGGAAAAATTAAAAGAAGATAAAGTAGATGCCTTTTTAATTACGAATGAAATAAATA
>CAYWFU010000213.1:0-1950 GCA_964457585.1 uncultured bacterium
TAACTTGAGCAATGCAGGGGACAAAAACCGCAAGCGGTTTTTGCCCCTGATTTTGTGCGTTATGTGCAAAATTAAAAAAGGAAATAATAATGAAAGCAAATATTAATGATCAAATTGAAAATTTTATACAGGATATTTTATTTGTTGATGGAGAAAAAGGTAATATTCTTATTTCTTTACGAAAAACTATTTTAAAAATAAGTCCTGACGCACAAGAAGAAATTAAATATGGTGGCCTTGTTTTTAATGTTGATAAAAAACTAATATGCGGAATTTTCATAAGAAAAAATCATATTTCTCTTGAATTTAGTTTTGGCATGATGCTATCTGACCCAGATAAATATTTGGAAGGAAATGGTAAATATAGACGGCATTTAAAAATTTATGATAGAAATGATATAAAAAATAAAAAGGCTGAGTCTTATGTTGCTCAAGCCTTTAAGCTCTAATAACATCAAATCAGAAAGGAATAAATTATGACAAATATTAAAAAATTCTCCCCTACAATGTCCGTGGAAAACCCAACTGCCAGCAGTAATTTTTATATTAAACATTTTAATGCGAAAGTTACATTTGATTGTGGCTGGTATATTAATATAACTTTTGGAAATTGTGAGCTTTGCTTCATGAAACCTCAATCCCCAGAACAGCCAATGCTTAATGGAAAAGGATTAATGTATAATTTTGAAATAGAAAATGTTGATGAAGAATATGCTCGCTTATCAAAATTTGGAGTAACGGTTGTAATGCCTCTTGAGGATCACCCTTGGGGTGATAGAGGATTTGGCATACTTGACCCTCATGGAATAATTTTATATTTCTATAAACCAACTGAACCTGCAAAGGAATTCAAACAATATTATAAAAACACATAACAAGAGCGCTGCAGTGGATTTTTAACCCGCAAAAAGCATGCGGGTTAAAAACCACTGAGCTTTGGTGTTAGGCAACAATTGTGCGCCATTGCAGTTCAAAAGAGAAGGAGAAAACATATATGAAACTCAATTGGTTTGAGAAATTGATTATGAACAGCCCCATTCGTCCAATGAATCAACAGAAAGAAGCGCGTCTTATGTTGCAATCGGGGGGCGACGTAAGAGGCGGCAGGGTATTAGAAATTGGTTGTGGTAGAGGCGCAGGTGTAGAGATTATCTTTGATACATTTAGTCCGTCGTGCATAGAAGCTTTCGACTTTGACCCTGACCAGGTCTGTTTGGCAAAACAGCGTTTATCAAGTAGGTATCAAGATAAGGTAAATATTTACACAGGTGATGCAACGAAAATATCATCCCCTGATAATCATTTCGATGCTGTTTTCGATTTTGGAGCGCTTCACCATATTTCCGATAATTCCGTAGCTATCAGTGAAATAGCGCGAGTTCTCAAACCCGGGGGACGGTTTTTCTTTATGGAGCTTCTTTCTTCTCTTACAATGAAACCCATTATGCGTCTTCTGACGCAGCACCCACCTGAAGCGCAGTTCACATGGGAAGAACTTTCAATGGAATTAGCAAAGTCGGGTTTAGTGGTATCGGAAAATTCCTGCGTTGTGAATTCATCCAAGGTGGTCGGTGTCGCTCGGAAAAGCACCTGCACTGCGGAGTAAATTCGATGGGTGTCTCTATACCTTTTAACAAATCGGCAACAGCGCACAACAACGTATTTGCGGTTCGCTTCGCTCACCAAATACCTTCTGCACTTCGCAAACACGCAAACCGTTAAGCAAAATTTTGCTTAGGAGAAAATAGGGGATAGTTACCTATTAAAAGCCTAACTAGGCGCTGCAGTTGACGGCGAGTACGCCGCAACTGAGCTTTATCGTTACAAGGCGAAATAAAACCAAATAAAAATAAGATTTCAGTAGACAAATTTAACAAATAAATTAGAATAGTTAACAATCCATCGAATTGCATTTAGATTAAAACAAATATAAAATTAAAACCAGATTAA
>CAYWFU010000214.1:0-1922 GCA_964457585.1 uncultured bacterium
ACAGTCATGTAATTTATTCTTGCTTAATGGCACTAGTCACGTTAAAATTTATCACGTTTTTTTGAATGTGACTATATCTTAAAATCTAATCTTATTAATCTGATATTCAATAATATTTGAGCTTATAGTGTGGCTAAGAAATTGAATCGAAAAATTAAAACTTTCAATGTATTTATTTTATTGTTATATCTCGCTTATGCGGGGATGGAAATCGTTCATGCGGAAACAATTGAGGAAAGTATGTGGTCTTTTGAATTTAATAATATTTCAGTCACGGATGCCATAAATAAAATAAGTAAGGTTTCTGATATTCAAATAATAATAAATGGTGATGCTAATAATATCTATATAACCAAGTCATATAAAAAATATTCTATTGAAAGCATATTGATTGATATTTTTGAGGGAGAAAATCTTGCTGCTTCATTTAAATATAAGGACCAGAAGCTTGCATACGTTGATGTCTGGATACTGCCAAAAGCTGATGGTAAAAGAAATATGACGGATAATAACAAATTTACTGCTAATAAAAAGTATAATCAGGAAATTACGACTCTGCCAGATAAAGGATTGGGAAATATGCAGACATCTCAACCGCAACATGGACAGTCTACAAATGAAGGGAAAAAGGTTAATCCTTTTAAAACATTTGAAAAAGGATCAGATTTTAATTCTGAAAAGTCAAAAATAGATCCATTTAGGGCGCATGTTAAAACTAATTCAGATGTAACTGTAGATGAAACTAAGACTAATCCTTTTTTAAGATAAATGGTGGTATAAAAAAAGGTATCTTTTTAGAATACATGGACTTGAATAAAACTACTGTTATACACAGATTAGAGAGAATGGCAATTCATGATTATATTTTTAACTTCTATAACTCTCTGTAGAATGTCGGAATTTTTTACTTTTGTCTATTATATTTACATTTTTTATTGCCTGATTTATTTTAATATTATTAGTAATCAAACACTTACTTGATGGTAAGAAAATTGCTACTTTAACTAAAATAATAAATGAGTTAGTCATGGAGGGGTTTATTATGAAAAGGAATTTATGTCTTAAAGTGCTTTTAATTTTTTCAATCTTTATGCTTGCATCACCTGCGTTAGTATCAGCAATCCCGATTCCTAACATTTTTGCCAACGGTTCAGATGGACCTGTAACAATAACCACAGATGATCTTCTCACAATTGGGATAGAACTTGATGCTGTGGACTTTGCCGGTGTCAATGCAGACTGGTGGCTGATAGCATCATCTAATACTTTCCCTGGTTTATTAAGTTATGATTTAAACACCGGCACTTGGCTACCGGGCTTGACTGCTACGTATCAAGGGCCATTGTTTGACCTGGCTACAACTTATTTACCTGATCTATCTGACTTGACAACTGGTACATATACCTTTTATTTTGCAGTTGATACGATTATGAATGGTATCCTGGATCAACAGTGTATATATTGTGACAGCGTGGTTGTGAACGTAATTCCTCAGGCTCCCATCCCTGAACCATCAACATTATTGTCTGTATTTACGGGATTGTTAGGAATAGGGTCATTGAATTGGAAGTTCAAGAAATTTTTCAAAAAATAGTTAGTAGCAATTATCGGCTATAAAAAAATTTTATTTCTTCTTCCGTTTAGTTGCTAAAGAGTTCCAGTATCCAAGTGTTTGTTTTATCGCTTGTCTTTACAAGTGATCCGAACTATTTTTTGCCTCTTATAATCTTCATGCCGATTCAAAAACTGACGAACCCTTGAAAATCCTTTTTGACAGGGTCAATATCCTGCCTTATATCGCAATGAACCTCAGGGAAAAGAAAACGCCGTTCATCGCGGAGACATGACCTGACAGGAGATTCCTTTGCAAGGAAGGAGTTATTGGGGAAAAGAGACCGAGAGGAAAAGATTTAAATTCCGAT
>CAYWFU010000215.1:0-1841 GCA_964457585.1 uncultured bacterium
TTAAACCCAAGTTCATCAAGATTTTTTGAAAAGATTGATTATTTTTGAGATTTTTCTGGTTTAAAATTTAGTTCTCGTCGGAAACTGGTCTTTGACAGGTTGAAAAAGCGTGGTGACAACCAATGTTTTTGCACTTGACAAAATAATGCTTTTTTGTTATAATTTATATTGACGATAAAACTGGTAATCAGTTGGTCAAACAAGTAACAAATAAAATAGGAGGACAATATGTTTCCAAGAATTGTCAATGTAAAGAAAGGCAAGAGGGTGTTATCTTACTTGCGTGTAGTGGAGAATTACCGTCAAAGAGGTAAAAGGAAGCAGAGGATTATAGCGAATTTTGGCAGGGTAGAGTTATTAGGAGAGAAACTTGGCGAACTGCTAAAAAAATTAAGGAAGTACACATCAGAATTACTTGTTACGCCGGATGAAATAAAATCAAAAGTATGTTTGGATTACGGCCCGTTATTAGCAGGCAAAAAATTGTGGGAAGATACGGGGTTAGGTAAATTATTACGAGATAGATTCGGACGGTTATCCATAACTGAAAAAGTGGAACCGCAAGTATTAGCGTTAGTATTAAACAGGTTAATTGAACCTGACAGTGAATTGGGGATGATGGACTGGCTTGATGAAATATATTTGCCGGAATTTCAGAATAAATTATTTGGTAGAAATTCAGAAGAACCGAAAATCCGAGCGAATAGATTTTATAGATGTTTGGATTATTTAATCAGAGAGAAGGAAAACATTGAAGAACATTTATGGAATTTTACGAGGACACTTTTTCCAGCGGATATTGTCTTTTACGATATTACGAATTTACAATTTGAAGGTGATGGTCCTGGTATTGCGAAAATAGGATATCCGAGATTAGGCAAAAAAAATCACAATCAGGTATTATTGGGATTGGTTGTTATAGAAGGTTTGCCTGTAGCACATCATGTATTTAGAGGCAACCGTGCTGAGAAAACAACTCTTGATTGGGTAACAAAGAATGTAAAGAAAAAATATAATGTGGGCAGGTTAGTATATGTAATGGATCGCGGTATGATTACCGTAGAGAATTTAGAACAAATAGAGTCGCGTGGCGACGGATATATCGTCGGTCTAAAACGCAGACGGAACAATGAGGCAAAAGTATTATTAGAAGAAGATATAACCACATTTAAAAAAATCAAAGAGAATTTATTTGCAAAAGAGATAAACTCTGGTGATGTTAGATTTGCAGTATGTTATAATCCTTTAAGGGCAAAAGAGGAGATAAAAAAACGGCAAGATATAATACAGGAGTTAGAAGAGGAACTGAATAATCTCAGAGAGCGAGTCAAAAAAAGCGAACTGAAAAAAGTTAAGCCGATAATTTCTAAAGCAGAAGAAATATTAAGACATAAACACGGCAAAAGATATTTTTTATATGAAGCAGGGGTTGGTAAATTTGATTACTGGTTTAATGAACAAAATATTGCATCCGAAGAGAAGTTAGACGGTAAATTTATTATTAAGACGAAAGAAAAAGGTCTAACAACAGAAGAAATTGTCAAACGGTACAAAGACCTCGCTGATGTAGAAGAGATATTTAAGGAGTTAAAAGATTTTTTACGCGTTATGCCTATTTATCATTATGCTGATAGACGGGTTAAAGCACATATTCTGGTTTGCGTATTAGCGTTATTTCTACAGAAATATTTTGAACAGAAATTAGAGAAGGCAAAAATTGAAATATCGTCAGAAAAAGCAATAAATATGTTGAAAAGAATAAAAGTAGTAATAAATCAGGTAGGGCATCTTACACTGAAATATGTAACACCACCTGAGAGTAAAATAATGAAAATACTTGG
>CAYWFU010000216.1:0-1835 GCA_964457585.1 uncultured bacterium
TTCTTATCATCTAATATTTTTCCCTGTATTTCTTTGTTCATGTTTTTTAATCTTGCTCCAACAATATATTCAAACTTATTGGCTTCTAGTTCTGCCAAATTTTTTTCATTTAACATCCCGCTATCACCAACAAATATAATTTTATCTATATTGTATCTCGTCTTAAATTCTTTCAACATTGGTATTAATGTATTCCCTTCATATGTATTTCCGGGAAATATTTCGTATCCTATTGGCAAACCTTCCTTTGTTACCATTAAAGATAATCCGAAATCAGCGGCGTAGCGAAGCGGAGTCCGCTGTATTGAACTTATTATAATTTTTTAATTTGTTTTAAAATTTAGGTTTTATTTAATTTAGTTTTTTATTTGGATTTATTTTATGAAGCTGTTTCAAAAATCTTTTTAACTAAGCTGGTTCTTGCATAAAATGCACGAGTTATAGGTCGTCTTTTTTCTGTTCTTGGATTCATTCCACCAGTTCCTTTTGTTCTTGCCTGTATCCATTTACCATCTTTACCTGTTAAGCTATCAAAACCATTTTTAATCAATTTTTCTCGTATAAAATCATAATCAGCTTTTATTTCTTTTATTAATTCATCATCTTCGGCAAAATCTAAACTTGCAACTTTCAATATTTCAGCATTTTTAGAATTTTTACCATGCCACATTACAGCACAAAAAATAATTGATTTTAATTTATTCCAGCAATGACTATCAAAAAATTCTGTTTCCTTTAATTCTTTTGGATTAATCATAGTTATTGCCATTGTTTCCTTTGGTACAAACTTATCTTTTACATAATGAAAACTAACCGATTTTAACTCGTATGAAAGACCATTAGGTGCTTTTGAAACATTATTTTCTAAACCCGCTAATCTTTCAAGAATTAAACCTTTCCATCCCTTATTTTGCTTGCCTGTTTCATAGGTAGTAATTTCATATTGGGAAGCAAGATTTCTTAAATCTTGCCCAATATACTTTTTTAGATTTTGTATTGCGGTTGTTCTAGTAATTATTTTCATATTTCTTGTTCCAATATTAAATAAAATTATTTATCGAAGGTTTCTACATTTGAGTAATTTACCATATATGTTCGTATATACCAATACATTAAAGGGCTGTAGCTTCGCATAAATGATTTATAGGCATATCCTTTATTAATGGTTTTTTAATAGCTTCTTCAAAGCGTTTTTTTGAAAGTTCTAAGTATTCTTCTTCTAAATCAATTCCTACATATTTTCTGTTTAGTTCAACTGCTGCAATACCTGTAGTTGAACTTCCACAAAATGGGTCTAAAATCAAATCATCTTCTTTAGTAGATGTAAGTATTATTCTTTTTAAAAGGTCTACTGGTTTTTGAGTCGGATGTTTACCAAACTTTTTTTCTGCTGCTTGTGGGGATGAAATTTCCCAAACATTTCGCATTTGTTTACCATTATTAATTTTTTTCATTAGCTGATAATCAAAATAATGTTTACTTTTTAAATTTTTTGAAGCCCATAAAACTATTTCCGTTGAATGAGTAAAATATCTACAAGATAGATTAGGTGGAGCATTGCGCTTATACCAAATAATATCATTTAAAATTTTATATCCTAATTCCTGCATTGCAAACCCTATAGAATATATAATATGAGTTGTTCCAGAAACCCAAATAGTCCCATTGGGCTTTAAAACTCTTTGACATGCTTTGAGCCATTCAAGAATAAATTCATGATTTTCTTTTACACCTTTTGATTTGTCCCATTTACCTTTATTAACAGATACCATCTTACCAGCATGGCAAGTAAATCCCCCATTTGATAGAAAATATGGTGGGTCAGCAAATATCAT
>CAYWFU010000217.1:0-1829 GCA_964457585.1 uncultured bacterium
CTTTGTCAAGGGCGATTAATAGTTCGGGGAGTTCGGCGGGGGTGGTTAGGAGGTCATTTAGACTTGTATATGGCATATTAAAATTTATTAACACAACTTATATGCCTACAAACTTAACCTTTATGTTTAATATTTACAAATCTATTTATTAACAGTGTTAATAAATTTCAGCATAAAAGATGAATAAATATTGTTCCACTTCGCTATTTATGTTAATTTTGTGATTGTTTATAACTTTATTTGGTTTATGAATTTCGCATCCAACTTAAAGGTTTTTAGAGCCGGAAAAAAAATTTCCCAGGAAGAATTGGCAAATAAAATAGGCATTCATCCAAATCATCTTTCCCGTTATGAGCGTGGTCTGGCTTCACCATCAATTGATGTAGTACAAAAAATGGCAGAAGCATTTGAGATTTCTATTGATCAACTTGTTTTTGGTATGGAACAAAATATAGATGCTTCTATTAACGACAGGGAACTTGTTTCTTTGTTCAAAAAAGTCCAGCTACTTACAGATAAACAAAAGGAAATGGTAAAAGAGTTTCTTTCTTCTTTCGTCCTTAAAACCAACCTGCAGCAACAACTTGCCCGGTAATATTTCTTCGTCCTTATATAAAAGAAAAAAGCCAACTATAAATTACCGTGCACCAGCGAAGGGACTTAAAGCCCAATAAACATCAACCTTTTTATATGTTTGCTGCAAATAAATAGTATCGTCTATACCAAACTGTTTTAATACATCTTCAAGATTTCCCATAGAATCAAATTTGTTATATGTTGTACCATAACTGTAAAACAATAAATTTCCGTCTAAAGAATAAAGTCCATAATATTCAGAACATGAATTACAGCCACCATAACCATTAATTGCAAATAAAACTCCCTTTTTCCCAATTACAATTCCGATATCTGTAATAACATTTTCAAGCATTAACAGTTCTCTTCCATTGTATGTTTTTTGTTTAATTTTTTTTACTGATTGTAGTATTCTTTTTGTTATGCTATCTTTGAACATAAAGATTAATTCTTGGCTGAAACATATAGGATTAAATAGGTTAGGTTCATCAACAGAAACAGAATCTTTGTTGTAAAGTGTTTTCACCACCAAGGTATAATGATTAAACGATATCTTATTAATAGCTGTGTCAACCTTAAATACTAAAGAATCGTTAATATGGTTAGCTTTAATCTTTTTGCAATCTAACGAATTAGGTTGACATGCACTTATTATATAATAATAACTTAGTGAAAGTATTAAAAAACGTAAACTCATGTAGATAAATTATTTTATTAATTCTCCTTTTTTAGTTTTTACAAGAGACTCCCCTTTAAGTTCTTTGACAATATATTCGTTATATTCCTTATTTGCATCTTCTTTTGATAGATTAGACTGAGACCCTCCTGGCAGTGAAACCCATTCATTAGTTAATTTGTCAATTGCTCCATTTAAATCTCCTGTCGTAACAAAATTATATGCTTTCCTTTCTTTAATCTTTTCAACAGCTGCTTTATCCTGAGATTCCGGAGAAAAATCTGGTAAATTTAACTTTTTCTCAAGCCCCGTCCACGTTGTTTTTAAAAATTGATATGCACCGGCAGCTGAATAAGTGGTTTCATTAAATAGGTAAGAACCAGGATGTTCTTTTGTGTCTGTTATTATACTTCCCCCATATTTCTTTTTATATCTGTCTTCATCTGTTCCTCCTTCATGCTTCATTATTAAACTAAGCGTAGCTCTCATATTTAATTCTTCATTTTTCATGCCAACATCCGAACTAGTGTCTTGACAATATAATTATGAAACATAATATTTTGATAACTTTTTATCT
>CAYWFU010000218.1:0-1829 GCA_964457585.1 uncultured bacterium
GATTTTTTTTAATCAATCTAAAGTTAATAAACTAACTCCGTCCTCAAGTTTCATACAGAAAATCGGTTTTTTTATTTTTATTTATTTTTCTTTCCACCACAAAAAATGATTTTAAAGATTTAAATGCTTTTAAGCCCTTTATGAACCCTTTATGAGCCCATTGAGCCGTTTATGAGCCCTTTAGTTTATAAGTAGTCCCTTTACCAGTAATACCAGTTTTCTGTAAAATTGACTTTTTTATAAGTTCCTGAAGATCGCGTGTTGCAGTTGGTTTTGATACACCGGTTAATTTCTGATATTCTTTATTATTGATTTTACCTTTTTCTTTTATATATTTAATAGCTTGAATCTGTCTCTCATTTAAGCCTGATTTTATTAACATATTTTCAGAATAAATATCTCTGGCAAGTATTGTTCTAAATTCAAGTCCACGTATTGATACAAAATTAGGTTCTGGCAATCCCTGTAATTTACATTGTTCAATCATCTCGATTGTTCCTGATCCAGCTTTTTGAATATAGTTGGCTAAATATAAAACTTCCGCTAATAATGGATTTCCCGGACATGAAGTATGCGGCCCTTTTAAATCATCAATAGTGATTTGTGAAGGCAGGCTCCCGGGATTCCAAACCTCAACACGATCGATAAATACCATTACTTGCACTGCTGAATTGTTATTATAGTCTCTATGTGCAACAGCATTAACAATAGCTTCTTGTATCGCAAATTCTGGAATTTCATGTGGACGCTTAACCTGTGCTGTACCTTCCTGCTGAATAACCGGCATACGTATACTGCTTAAAACAAATACAACAGCTCGATCTATCTGTTCAAATAAATTACCTTTGTATATATGATATGAAGCAAAAGGCTTTCTGACTTCTGTCCCGTGAAACTGTAGACATTTTATTTCAACTTGCAAGTGAAATTTCTGTGGATTTTTACCAAACAAAAGAATTGCAGAGTTTGTTAATAGTCCTTTATGTAGTAAATTTAAATGCGTAAAAACATTTTTAACAGGCGTATCTTCTGGAAGCGGATAATTGCGTTTATCTTTGGCTACACGCAAGAACCATTTTAGTTTTTCTTTATCAATATCACTATAAGAAGCATCCTCACATACAGACTTGTCAAAAGCTGTTTTACCTACAACACCTTTTTTTCTTAAAAAGTCTATCAAACTTTCATATATATTATTTTTCAACTCATCTATTGAATTAAATCTTTTATAACTATATCCGGTATCTGAGTTTTTTATCTCTTTGATCAATTTTTGTAATTGTTTATCCCGCTTAGAATCGTTACAGCCTTTAATATACAAGAAAATTTCTTTGTTATTTTTTTGAGCTTCACGAAATTCCGCTTCTGTTGCTGATATTTTATCCTTACCCAAATTACCATATTCATAACCAAATAAACCTATATAGATTGTGCAATTCTGGACTTCATCAAGATATAAATCTTTTGCAGATTTACTTGTTGCGGGGACATCCTCGAATAAAAAAATATGAAAATAGTCATTTAATAGAATGTTCTCATAAATAAGTTCTTTCACTGCTTTTCGTTCTAAAAACAGCTCTTTCTGAACACCGCTTATGAATATTTTATATTTGCTCATAAATTACCTTTTAAATAAATTATCTTATTACAGTATTTTAAAGATCACAATCTTCATAATAATCATACTGTTTTGGCGCTTTCCCTTCGGATTTTATTATTCGTGGAAAATTGTTATCTTCCTCATTACTGTTATATATTTTTAATGTTTCTATGGTGTGAATAATTTCATCTCCATAGTCAAAAAGATATTTAAACTGCCTGCCTTCTGT
>CAYWFU010000219.1:0-1823 GCA_964457585.1 uncultured bacterium
ATTAAAATTTCAATCCACATATCATAGATGAATAAAAGAAACAAGTAAAAAAGTATAGTAAATAATGGAAAAAATGAGTAAAAGATTGAATTAAATAGACATCTTTCCAAATTAAATTTTGAGGTTAACAAGACCAGCAACGACATTCCAAACCAGTCCGTAATTTTTATGTTTGCCTCTGTATTTGAATTTTACTATATTAAAAATTTTGTCCCGATTTATCGCATATGCGTCAACTTAGTGGATTAATTTTATTAACAGTATGGTGTTGAAAACTATTGAAGATAGTGTGTTTAAGTGAAGCAAAAAAGGTGTAATTTAGATGAATTTAATTTCTAAATTTATGACATCTAAAAAACACACCAAAACAAAGAAAGACAAAAATCATGAAACCATTGATAAAAAGTTAAAAAAACTTGGCATTAACAAACTGGCAAAAAAATCCGGATTTACACAACGAAAAACAAAGAAGGTAAGTGGAAAGGTATTGATAGTATCATTCATCTTCATGGCATTACAAGGTAAAAACACTTTTGAGCAATGGGCAGAACAGATTGGAATATTAACGAAAAAAAAAGTTTCTAAACAAGGGATATGGAAAAGAGTAACAGTGCGTTTAACAAATTTTTTAATAGATGTTTTGATGGAAGCGTTCAAGCAACAAACCACAGGTATCTGTGAACAAGCAAAGCAAAACAAATCGTTTGAAAAATACAAAAGAGTATTAATACAAGATAGTACAACTATTGCTTTACCTGCATGGTTGAGTTGGTGTTTTTCAGGCAATGTTTCAAGAGGGAAAAAGAAAGCTCAGTTAAAAATACAGGTGATTTATGATATACTCAACAATCAATTTATACACTTTGAAATAACGCCCTATACACACAATGACCAATCCAAATCTTTTGATATACTGGATATAGCTAATGAAGATGACTTGGTGATAAGAGATTTAGGATATTTTGTTTTAGAGTGTTTTGATAAAATGAATAAAAAACAGATACATTCCCTAAGCAGATTAAGGTACGGAGTAACGGTGTTTGATGCAGAAACGGGAAAAGAAATAAATTTGCTCCGAACTTTAAAAAGAGAAAAAGGAATAGACAAATGGGTATTAATAGGAAAAGAAAGAAAAGTAAAACAACGATTAGTAGCTATTCCATTATCTCAAGAACAAACTAACCTGAAACGAATGAAAGCAAAGAATGATAGAGATAAACGACTTAACCACAAGGATGATTATTATGAATTACTTGGCTATAGTTTGTTTATTTCTACGGAAGACCGAGGTGTGTTCTCTACCATTCAAATAGCACAAGTATATGGATTTCGTTGGAGGATTGAAAATATATTCAAATGCTGGAAAGGGCAATTTCATTTACAAAAACTTATTCCGCAAGACCGTTCCATAACCAAAGAAAGAGTAGAAGCCATTATCTATATGATGTTAATATTTGTAGTATTGTTTCAGGTTACTGTTTACAATTATATACTCATGCAGGCAAATAAAATAAAAGATTATCTGATTAGTTTGTGTAAACTATGTAAGTACATCGCCAATAATATAACATTATTTTTTGAACGGAGTTTACATGACTTAACTCCTCAAATCCTTTACTATTGCAGGTATGACAAACGACTCGATAGAAAAAACTTTATCCAAAAACTAATATTAAGTTGACGCCTATGCGCTTTAATCGGGATAAATTATAAATGAAAAGAATCGCTGCATCTATTGCAATTTGGCCAACTGTGAAAAGAATAATTTTGATTTTTAACATTGAGTCCACTCCGAAAAGTCATTTTTAAGCGATAATATGAAA
>CAYWFU010000220.1:0-1795 GCA_964457585.1 uncultured bacterium
TTGTTTCATCTAAAATAGCTTTTACTCGCAAGCCTGTTTTGGTTTTCGTTGTATTAATATAGTTTAAAATTGTTTCATAATCTTTGAGTGGCTCACCAGCCCAATTTTTGCTGATTTCACTAAATAAACGATGCTCAATTGGGTTGTATTTTGAAGTTCCCGGAGGATAGTGACAAACAGTAACATTAATTCCATACCTATCGCACAACTTATTTTGAATTGAAAGCTTCCATAATTTATTTTTAGAACCATTACTTCCCCCACCATCAGCAAGTATTAGCAAAGATTTATATTCTGAACATATCTTGTTAGTCACCATATTCCACCATTTCTCAATTGCGTTTACTGCAAGTTCTGCCGTATTATAGGAAATTCCTCCAACAACAAAACCTGTATTTGTGTTAATACAATAAATACCATAAGGGATAAACACTCCAGATGCTAAACTCAAAAAGTCATAAACATTTACTTCTTTTGGGTTTTTACACCATATAGTTCCTTGATTTTTGAAATTCCCAACTGATTCCTTCTTTTTTGAATCTACACTTATCATCAGATTGTTTTGCATAATAAAAGATTCCCGCATTTGACCAATGTACTTGAATTGTTGATCTCTTTTTTTACGCGATTCAAGTGTGGACTTTTTGGGATTAGACTCTATTTTTTTGTAATTGATTTTTAATGAATACCCCATATCTTTCAATAACTTTCCTATTGTATCTGAACTTACGTATATACTTTCATTTTTAAGTTCATTTGCAATTTTTTCGGTAGTTATTTTTGTCCATTTTATACCGGTAATAGGATCGCCAGCGGTGTCAAATTTAAGTAATTGTTCTAATTTTTCAATTATATCCGGAGTTTTTTTTTATTTCCGGTCTTCCGGCTCCTTGCTTGCGAACTCTGTCTTTTTCAAATTTACTACTTATTAATTCCTTTCTGCCCTTACTAACTGTTTCAGGATCAGTTTTTAATAATTGGGATATTAGTTTATCCCCTCCATGTCCAATTTTTATTGATTCCAACCCTGCATATAATCTTTTTTGCTTTTCATTCAATATACTGTAAAACAATATTATTGCAGCTTTTAATTCATCTGTAATAACTTGGCTTGATAGTTTTCCGATATTCAAAACGGTTGCTTCATTTTGTGAATAACGTATGATTAATTGCTGCTTTCTGCGTGGAAAATGCTTATTAAAATAAACATATCCGCCTCTGCATTTCTCACGATATAATTTACCTCGCTTATGTAATTCTATTAAAGAAAGCTTAACATCTACATGTAATATATCTTGTAATTCTCGTATTGAATATCCGGATTCAGAATTGTTTACATGATATTGACATGTATTAATCAGGGTGCCAAATTTTGAAAAATACACTGAATTATAATTCCATAATCCTGCTTCCGAAAACTTTGGTATTGAGTCAATGGTATAATATTTTCCAGTATGCGAATAACTGGATAAATATGACAATTCTCTTAGCCGACGTATTATTGTCATTCTGGAGATATTTCCAATATATTCTCGGATCTCTTTATATGTCACAATTGTCTTTGACAATATAAATCTCTTAATTGCCTGTATATCTGTTCTATGCATAATGTAGTTTGGTACAATTAAACTTTTTTGTGCAAAGATAAGTATAATTGTACCAAAATCCAAAACAAAAATAAATATTTTTACTAATTTGATATACATTTCGTTGTAAGGCTATAAATTTTAATGGAGAGATTTAATAAATGATACTATTAAACATAATTATCGGATATTATTTATAGGTGGGCACT
>CAYWFU010000221.1:0-1777 GCA_964457585.1 uncultured bacterium
TTATTAGAATGTCAGTCGTGTTTGTATTTCAATATTTTTTATTCGTTCACGAGCAAGTTCGCAATATTCGTGGCTAATGTCAATACCAATATATTTTCTGTCCATCTCACAAGCAACTCTACAAGTCGTTCCGCTACCACACATTGGATCAAGAATAATATCCCCAGGATTTGTCCAAGAAAAAATATGGTCTCTAACAAGTTCACAAGGAAATGGAGCGGGATGTCCTTTTGCTTCTTGGTCTTCTTGTTTTTTACCTACAACATACTCCCAAATATTTCCTTTTATTTTTTTGTCTTTTACAGGTTTCGCTAACTTCTCTCTTGATTGTTCATTCTTAGAATAATTTTTATAAGTCGTGCCGTTAAGTTCTAATCCTGCGTGCATACAGTCAACCATAATTGAATTATGCGTATTAACTAGTCCTTTACTGAATACAAACATATATTCAAACTCGTTATTATACCGCTTTCGATAAACTTGAGGAATTGGATTTCTCTTTTTGAAAATCATTGTGTCATGCAGGTTAAACCCAATTTTATTGAAAAACAGCGCTTGTTTAAAACTTGTACATGTCTCCGTTCCGTCAATAGTTGCATCTGCCACAACCCAAACGACAACACCTCCCTGTTTTGTAATACGGTAAAGTTCTTTCGCGATGTTCTCAAAGGGAAATATATAGCCATTATAATTTCGTAAATCGTCATAAGGTGGAGATGTTACAGTCAAATCAATTATACCATTATCAAAGGTTTTCATTACCTCAACGCAATTACCTTCTATTATTTGATTTATGTATTTGCCAATATTCATTTTAATTTTATTTTACGTTGAAAAGTCCATTATCAGAAATAGCTTTAATAGTTTTAATCTTACTTTCAATTTTATGTAACTTTATTAATTCTCTTAATGCTTCCTGATGACTCAATAGCATAATCTTTTCTCGTTCTTTGGAAAGAAATGTTAATGCTTCTTCTTTTGCAATGCTAATAGATTCAGTCGCTGCTTTCTTTTCTATGTTCCATAATTTCTTAATTTTTTTTGAAAATTCAAGAATCGTTCTATTTATTGATAGCCAATAATCAGTAGCGTTTTTTGAAGGATTTAAAGCAGGAATGGTTTTAAATACTTTGAGCAGAAGATCTTGTGATTTTGCTTTACTTTCAACTTCTGAATAAGATAGAAGCAATGCTAAATGTGAGTATGTAAAAACACAAACATTTCGAGTGGTTGCTTGCTGATAAATTTGGCTTGATGTATTTGGTAATTGGTAAATTGGACAAACCACCATTGCATAAGGTTTGCCTCTTTTCCAGTTATCCATTGCCTGAACTTTGAAATCCTTTTGATTTTTGGCTGTTCTGCTAAGTCGAAATGATTTAGCGTCTGCAACAAAACTGTATCCTTTAGCAAAAGTTTCAACATCTGCTGCATCAGCTCTTTCTTTGAGAACCAAACTTCTTAAACCAAGAGAATTGTATGATAAAGAAAGTAAAGCGTCTGTATATTTTGAGTAAAGTTTTTCCTCGCTTGTATCGTGTCCGTATGATTCTGGAATATTCCCGCAAAGTCTCAAGTGGTCAATTAACGCATTAATTCCTGATTTACTTATTTCTTGTTCCAATTCCTTTTCCAAGCGTTCAGTGTCTTCCCCGAAATTTCCACTCAGCTTACATATCTCGTCAATCCAGTAAGCTCGTCTTTTT
This sequence comes from uncultured bacterium, assembly GCA_964457585.1. Taxonomy (GTDB): domain Bacteria; phylum JACRDZ01; class JACRDZ01; order JACRDZ01; family JACRDZ01; genus CAYWFU01. Next base: position 1,707 of record CAYWFU010000221.1, read on the forward strand.
ATTGCTTTGTATGAGATGATATTTTTCATTAAATTCTGTCTACGTTATATTGCACAAATATAATCTTTTTT
>CAYWFU010000222.1:0-1774 GCA_964457585.1 uncultured bacterium
AGCAGCAATTCCGCGTCATTTTGCGGAGTAATCCTTTCTCAAAGATAATCAACAACTTAAAAGAAGCATGAAAAAAATATTTTTCCGGCTAATTCCTTAGCAAAAATTGCGGACCTGTTTATTAAAAAACCTACCCTTTTTACTCACATTTTGATAAAACAACCTGATTGTTAATAACTTATGTGTATTTGTTAATAAAAAAACGCCCAAAAATTTGCATAAAGCGTTGATTTTCATATAGTTAGCGGTGTTAATTTTAAAACTTTACGACTATGAAAACCAACGCTAAACACAAAAGTAAAAAATTTTATGCTACCGTACAAAATACGGCGCAAAATTGTTCAAAAGGACAATTAATCATTTACCAGGTGTATAAAACAATTAAGCAGTTTTTCCCCGATCTCTTTGAGCGTCTGGGGCAACTTCCCGATTGCAGGGAACGAAAAGAATATAATATAGCTGAACTTGTGATAGGAGGCATAGCAATGTTTCTTTTCAAGGAAGGTTCCCGTAATGCAATGAATAATGACAGAAAAGAAACGAAATTTTCTAAAAATTATATTCGTCTGTTTAAGCTAAAATTACCGCATATGGATACGGTAGACGAATTGTTCCGCGTGTTAAATGAGCATGAGCTCGAAGCAATAAAAGCAGCACTTGTAATAGGATTGATAGAACAAAAGGTTTTGCGAAAATTCAAATTTTTAGGTAAATCTTATATCATTGCCATTGACGGAACAGGGATAGCAAGTTTCGATTATCGGCATTGTGACGCCTGCCAGACAAAGACTTCGAAAAACGGCGTTATTACTTATTTCCACAACGTATTAGAAGCAAAATTGGTAACGTCAACCGGATTAAGTATTTCGCTTGCTACCGAATGGATTTCAAACGAGGGAAAAACCGAATATGAAAAACAGGATTGTGAATTGAAAGCATTTAAAAGATTAGCCGAGAAGATAAAAAAATACTTTCCAAGGCTACCGATTTTGATAGCGGCAGATGGATTATACCCAAATCAATCGTTCTTTGAAATATGTAAGAATAAAGATTGGAATTTTGTAGTAACATTTCAGGACAAGAGTTTGAAATCCATACAAGAAGAAATAACCTGGCTTAAAAATAAACCTGACGGCAAAAGAATTATTGTTCGGACAGAAAAGCATATAAGAATAACTCTAACATACACTTTTATAAATGACATTCAATATAAAGAATACAATCTTAGTTGGGTTGAATGTATTGAAGATAGAATAAATAGTAATACCGGTGAAACAGAACAAAAACGATTTGTACACATTTCAGATATCCGACTTGATGCCGATACTGCAGTCAAAATATCTGAGGCTGGACGTTTAAGATGGAACATCGAAAATGAAGGTTTTAATACACAAAAAAACGGCGGTTATGCACTTAAACATAAGTTCTCGAGAATTAGTTTTTTAGCAATGAAAAACTATTATCAATGTCTGCAAATAGCCCATTCAATCAATCAATTAGTATTAAAAAGCCAATGTATCAATTGTTTGTTCGATAGTGACGGAAAATTTACGATTGTCAAATTATGGCAGCGATTATTGAGTTTCTTAATCGAAGGTGATATTTCTGAAAATGAATTACTTGCGATTGACAACCTGCAATTTCAAATTCGTTTAACCTGATAAACATTTGGTGATGCCTCGCACCCTGAACATCGAGGAAAAACCCTGTTAATAAAGAAAGGAGGTAAATAGGTAAAATCTACATATTGGTAAGTAAAAAATATCTGCCTAAA
>CAYWFU010000223.1:0-1771 GCA_964457585.1 uncultured bacterium
GTATCCTCTCAAAAAATCATGGTAAAAAATAAAAAAAAATAAAAGAAACAACCCATTGTTCCGAAATATAAAATATGACGAAAGAGAAATCTTTATTGGAACAATTGAATATTAATCTTGATTCTATTCAAGACCAAAAGATAAAAGAAACGATACAAGCTCTTTTTAATTTGATAGAAGCTCAGGCATCAACCATTCGCAAACTTCAGGAAGAGATTCAACAATTACGAGATGAAAACAATCGTTTAAAAGGTGAACAAGGTAAACCAAAAATCAAACCCGATAATAAAACAAAGGATCAAGATATTTCATCAGAGAAAGAGCGAAAGGAAGATACCCCCACAAACGGAAGGTCTTCCATAAAAGATAAAATCACCATTAACCGTACTCAAATATGCAAAGTTGATAAAGCTCAATTGCCTGATGATGCAGTGTTTAAAGGATATGAAACCGTTACTGTTCAAGATTTAAAAATTGGAACAGATAATATTAAATTCCAAAAAGAGATTTATTATTCACAAGAAGAACATAAGACGTATAGAGGAAAACTCCCTCCTGAATATGAAGGTGGATTCGGCCCAACAGTGAAAGCTTTTGCTCTTATCATGAAAAATATATGTAATGTCTCCGAACCAAAAATAGGTGAATTGTTTCATACTCTCAATATACATATCTCAAGCGGGAGTATATCCAACATGTTAATCAAAAAGAAAGAATCTTTTCATCAAGAGAAACATGACATAATTACAGCAGGATTGACATCCACGCCTTATCAGCAAATTGATGATACAGGCGCACGAGTTAACGGGCAAAATTATTATACCCACATACTTTGCAATCCATGGTATACGGCATATTGCACTGCTGAGAAGAAAGATCGGCTGACCATCATAGAAATATTACAAAACGGGTCTTCCATAAAATATTGTATTAATCAGGAAGCCATTGATATAGTCGGACAATTAGGCATAGCTCGTAAATATATTCCTCTGTTAAAACAATTCCAGTCTGAGCAGGAATATGAAAAAGAGCATCTCATAGAATTGGTCAAAAAACATCTACCGGATGTAAAAGAGTATGCGCTTGTAAAAATCATGGAAGCAGCGGTAATATCAAGCTATCACAAAGGACTCGAATATCCGGTTGTAAAAATCCTTCTCTGTGATAATGCTCCACAATTTAAAATTATCACCGAAGAATTAGCTTTATGCTGGGTTCATGATGGAAGACTATATAAAAAATTGTCTCCGGTGGTACCACATAATGTAAGGAAACTGAAATACTTTCTTGATGCGTATTGGAAATACTATAGAAAATTATTGGCTTACAAAATAGCACCTTCTCGTGAATCTGCATCTCAATTGTCCGAGGAATTTGATTGCCTGTTTTCTACCCGGACTGGTTATCAGGCATTGGATGAAAGAATCGCAAAGAGTAAACAAAAAAAGATTCAATTGCTGTTAGTATTGAAATACCCTGAACTTCCACTTCATAATAATGACGCGGAATTAGCTGCACGAGCCCAGGTTCGGAAAAGAGATGTAAGCCTGCACACTATCACGGAAAAAGGAACACAGGCGAATGATACTTTTTTAACAATTACCCAGACATGTAAGAAATTGGGTGTTAATGCGTATGATTATATCTTTGATCGTGTTAGTAAAACATTCGAACTTCCATCATTGGCAGAAATTATTCAAAAAAAAGCTATTTCTTCGTATCCTATACTTTCTGTCCTTTAGTTTTTTACCATGATTTTTTGAGAGGATAC
>CAYWFU010000224.1:0-1770 GCA_964457585.1 uncultured bacterium
CCTTACAAAAACTACTTAAGTCAAGTAAAAAATTAAAATGCTTGGAGAAATTCATTGAGAAATACGGGATGTGTTCCTCTGTTTCTTATCTCTTAATTCTGCTTTCGAGATCCGACCCTATCTCTGCCCCGACCCTATCTCTGCCCTATCTCTGCCCTCTTTCCCTGCTTTTTGGCAAAAATTATAACTGACCTTATTTGCGATCTCTTTGGTTCAACAGCTATTATTTCAAGTTCTGATAATGATTTAGGTGTAATCCCTTTGGATTTCGCATAGTCGTCTAACTTTTTTATAAGAGGCTTATTTAATGGCCATTCTTTAAAATCATTCTTAAAGTGATAATCGTTTGTTGTTAATTTGCAGTCAGTATCATCATCTTGAATACGCTTAAGAGTAAAACTTGCTATTTGTTCTAACATTTGTTCATTGTTGTATTTCAAATCATCATTATCAGTTTTGTTCTTCTTTTCGTTTGGATTGATTATATGAAATGTATCATAACCTTCGTCTAAAACTAATGCATCCTCGCAGCCAAAAAAATCATACATTATCCTTGTAATACCTTCTAGCGTAGTTCCTACTCTACCAGACAAGCCACCTGCAGCAAGACATGCTAATCCTCCAGATTTTCCTCCTCCTATAACACCGAACGGGTAAACATTATATGGGAAAAATATTTCAACAGATTTTTGATCATATTTTCTGTATTCACCTCTCTTGGTTGGTGAAGAATAAACTTCTTTAAAATGTCTCTCATCGAGAACACATTTTAATTCATTCCACTTTACCCTTACATCGATTTGTGGGTCTTCTATAGTAACGATTATAGAAGAATGTATCGCCGCTCTTCGTACATTTAAATTATTGTAAAGTACATACTCCCCAAAATTTATCTTTCCAATCCTACCATTGGTCCTGAAAGTATATGCATCAACTGATGGCAAATTGAAAATATGCCTTACATCTTGAAAAGAATCAATAACATTTGCAATAATAATATCACTACCTTTTTGGATAATAGGCTTTCCAGAAAGTGCAAATTCAATATTGTCTGTTATATTTTCAGGATTAACCTTAGATTTTTTAAACCAATCCGCCATTCTGCTCTTATAGTCGTCATCGATAATTTTAGTCATTATTTCTTGTCTATCCAAGTCAAAAAATTTCAAATCTATAAACTCATATCTCATATCATGTATACCCGTTATCATATCCTCATTCCATTTTACTAAACATCTATAACTTCTATCTTCTATTGGCTCGATAAAAGAACCAGGGATATTTAACCGACAAAGCGAATTCTTATTATCGGTATGTTTAATCAATGCAACATGCCAAGGATTCATTGTAAGGTCACCACAGCTTTGAACACCTATAATAGTATAATCAGACCCATAATTTTCTATAAAATTATTTACATGTTGAAATATTGTCCATGTTCCTGCTCTTTGAATATAAGGATTAGTTGTTTCTGGTAAGTTAGCGTTATTATATGCACCAACATTAGCACCCCATACCTGTTGTACTGTATGTGGGTCTATCATCCTTGGTGCAGTTAATCCATCTCTTTGTATACCAGGACCTGAGTAAAAGTTTGGTGTAACGGAGAGAAAGATTTCTTCGTTGAATTTAGAATATGTTTTTAAATAGCCAATATTAAATATTTCTGAATAAGACATTTTTTCCTCCTGTTTTCTTTTTTCTGCCCGCAATGAACAGATAACTTATCATATCCGAACTAAACCCGGATATACATTTCTCTGTCTAACG
>CAYWFU010000225.1:0-1766 GCA_964457585.1 uncultured bacterium
CGTTAGCGGTTATGGCAATAAAAAGACAGTTCTGTAAAAAATGATTATCTTTGAGCAATTTTAAAAATTATTGAATAAAAGTATGAAGAAAAATATAAGAGAAATATTTTTTGACAAAAGATTAGTTACAAGAATTCAAGATAAGCTTCCAAAACTATTTCATTTAGCAGAATTGGAAAGTTCAAGAGCTGGCAAGATAGGTATGGAAGTTGGATCTGTCAGGGAAAAAATTATCGTTGCCTTATTGATATACAAGTTTGGTGAAGAAAATGTAAAGACAGAAATTCCGATTACTGAAGCAGAAATAGATGTTGAAGTATATGGAAATCCTCTTTCTATAAAGACCATTACAGGGAAAACTCCATCAGGTGTTAAACTTATATGGACTGTTGATGCTGCTAAATCAAAAGAATTCAGCAGGACTTATTTACCATCCTGTGACATGATTTTAATACAAATTAACTGGGATAATGGCGGTGGGTTTTACCTTATATCAAAAGAGACACAACTTGAAGTATTGAAAAAGTTAGGTAGAACAACATATATAAAACTTCCAAAAGCCGGGACAAATCCAAGAGGTGTTGAATTGAGCGGACAGGCTTTACAGGAATTAATAAAGCATAAAGAAACATTGACAATACCTATTGATTGGAAAAAAGAAAGGATAGACTTTAAACCATTTAAAAGATGGATTGAATTATGGGAACAAGAGTAATTAGGAAAAACGGAACAACTACCAGTTCTTTTGGTACTAATGGAAGAATTAATCACGATTCTTCAAAATTTTATAATTCAAAACTGTATTCAAATATTGAGAATAAAGAAGCCGAAAATAAAACAGAAAATTTATTGCCTAATAAATTAGTCAATACATTTATTCTTGGTAGTGCTGAAAACATGAGAGAATTGCCCGATAATTCTGTTCATTTAATGATTACATCGCCTCCTTACAATGTAACAAAAGAATATGATGAAGATTTATCATTGAAAGAGTATTTACAACTACTTGAAAATTCTTTTAAAGAAACATATCGTGTTTTGGTTAATGGTGGTCGTGCTTGTATTAATGTTGCAAACCTTGGTCGCAAACCATACATTCCATTATCGGACTACATTTCAAAGATAATGCTTGAAATTGGTTTTAATATGCGTGGAGAAATTATTTGGAACAAAGCAGCAAGTGCAAGTCCTTCGACTGCTTGGGGGAGTTGGCAAAGTGCTGCAAATCCAATATTAAGAGATGTTCACGAATATATTTTAATTTTCTCCAAAGGGGACTATAAAAGAGAAAAAGGAGAAAAAGGAAATTCCATATCAAAGGAACAATTTATGGAATGGACAAAATCTATTTGGACAATGAATGCAGAGAGTGCGAGAAGAATAGGACATCCTGCCCCATTTCCAGAAGAATTACCTTTTCGATTAATTCAACTTTATTCTTTCAAAGGTGACATTATACTTGACCCCTTTATGGGCAGTGGAACAACAGCAGTTTCTGCTTTGAAATCTGACAGAAAGTTTGTAGGATATGATATAAGCAAAGAATATATTGACCTTGCAGAGAAAAGAATTGAACCTTTAATAAAACAAACAAAGATAGCATTTAACCTGACAACGATTGAAGAAGAGCCACAAACCGCTAACAAAGGCTAAAAGCAAGCGGGCGGAAAGTGCTAATTTGAAAGGTATTACATCTAATAAACTTTATCGCAGGTTGACAGTGAAGTGCTCCGAAATGCCCGCCAGCTTTTAGCCTCAACCGTTAG
>CAYWFU010000226.1:0-1756 GCA_964457585.1 uncultured bacterium
TTGGTTTTATTAATCTTTTATTGATTTTTATATTTGTTTTAATCTAAATGCGATTGGATGAATTATTAACAATTCTTAATTTATTCAACAAATTTGTCCACTTAAAACTTATTTATTTTTGCTTTTATTTGGTTTTAATTTTAGTTTTAACACTCAAGCTCAGGGGCGTTTTTGCGCGCCAGCGCAAAAACGTCCACTGTAGCGCCTGTTGTAATTTTTAATTATTTTTTAATTTGTTTTATTTAATCTTTATTTATCTTTTGTTTTTTATTTGTTTTAATCAAAATGCGAATCGATGAATTATTAACTATTCTAATTTATTTATTGAATTTGTCTGCAGAAATTTTGTTTTTTAATTTGTTTTAATCTTAATGCAATTCGATGTAATATTAACAATTCAAATTTATTTATTAATTTTGTTCACTGAAAACTTATTAATTTTTGTTTTATTTTATTTGCTTTTATCTGGTCTTGCAACCCGCAAGCTCAGCGGTTTCAAACAAGCAGGCTTCTTTTCGCCTGGTTGTTTGAAATCCGATGCAGCGCAATTGTTGTAAATTTTAATTTATTTTTTAATTTTGATGCGCTCTCCGCACCACCGTTACTTTTTCGTCCCCAACTTTTTTATTCACGCAACTTGATAAATCAATGGCCGAAAATGAGGAATTGGTATTGGTTTTCCATTGGCACGCGCCGCTTCAAGCCATGCCTCTTTTGCTTTCAATGCTTCCCTTAATGCTTCTTCTGGCGTTTTGCCAAAAGCGGAGCAATGTTTCAAGTCGGGTATATCTGCAATGTACCCCCCATCTTCGTCGCTGTAAAATACATTAATATGATAATCTTTCATGCTTCATCCTCCATTTTAAGATTATATCGTTCAATAAGTTGCAATAGTTGCTTCACCTGATATGGTTTTGCTTTTCCGTTGACATCTTGTAGGTTTACCAGTTCTGGCACATCGGGATGTACGAAAATGTGATGACTGCCATTGATACGATCTAACCGAAATCCAAACATCTCAGCGCCTGCTATTGCTTCTGAAAATCTGATATTTTTTGAGCCAGATAATAACTTTTGTAGTAATTTACGTTTCTTCATCTATTTTCCTTCTCGTATGTCTAACGCAGAAAATCCGATGCATTAATAGTTGTAATTTATATTTATGTTTTCTGATTTAAATTTTTATTTGGTTTAATCTAATTTAACTCAATAGGATGACAACTATTCTAATTTATTTATTAAATTTGTCTATCGAAATTTATCTTTGTTTTTATTAAGTTTAGATTTTAACGCCCGAAATCAGCGGCGGAGCGAAGCGGAGTCCGCTGTATTGAGTGTTATAATTTTTAATTAATTTTTTATTTGGTTTTATTAATCTTTTATTGATTTTTATATTTGTTTTAATCTAAATGCGATTCGATTGATTGTTAACTATTCTAATTTATTTATTAAAGTTGTCTACTGAAATTTATCTTTGTTTTATCTGTTTTTATTTTGGTTGTAACGGCGAGCTGAGCGGACTTCGTATAATAAGGGTCGCAAGATTTTTTGCGACCCGTTTATACGAAGTTCGCTCCAGCGATTTGTTAGGCGGCTTTTTCCAGCCGCCTAGCAAAGCGATGGAGCGAAGCTCAGCTCGCCGTTAGGCAGCACGGCTTTATCGTGCTGCCTAACGCCAAAGCTCACTGGCGGGCTACTGCCCAATGGCAGTAACTTAAGCAAGTTCTGCATAGCTAACCTCCACAAATAATTTACC
>CAYWFU010000227.1:0-1734 GCA_964457585.1 uncultured bacterium
GGCAGACATCTACCTTAAATAACAGAACTATTTTTTAGCAACTGTAGAAGATGAGCTTAAGCCCTTGACGGCAAATTGAGAAAGAAGCTCATGATTGATCATGCGTACGGTGTCTTTGGAGAATTTACCTAAAACCAGCATGGTGCAAAAACTTCAATTCGGAGATAAATAGGAGAATAATAAAGGTGAATGTTCTGCTTGCTATTACAAACATAAATGGATCTCATGAAATCCCTTATTCTTTTGGCTTAAGTAGCATAAGCAGCTACATTAGAAATAAAGGGTATAAAACAAAAATTCTTTCAATACGTGAAGAGAAGGAATATGAACAGTTTTGTGAGGAAATCGAGGCTTTTAATCCAAGAGTTGTTGGATTTTCATCTGTTTCATCTCAATTTCACCATATAAAAAAAATTGCGGAGTTAATAAAACGTATAAAAAAAAATATTTTCATTGTCTGCGGTGGTATTCATCCAACGATTTTTCCGGATGCCTTACTGGAAAGTGAGGCTATTGATGGATTTTTCGTTGGTGAGTCTGAAACAGGATTTGTTAATTTATTGGATAAAATTAATAAAAATGAAGATTACAGAGATGCATACAATTTCGCGTATAAAAAAAATGGTCAAGTTGTGATAAATCAACTCGCTCCATTAATACAACCACTTGATCTCCTGCCATATCCAATTAAAGATTCTTTATTTGAAGAATTTATAAAAACAAATAGATATGCACCATTTTTCTTTTCACGGGGATGTCCTTATTCTTGTTCTTACTGTAGCAATCATGCTATTGCGAAATTATATGGCATGCCCAGTAATAAGCCAAGATATAGGTCTGTAGAATCTTGTGTTGATGAAATAAAATGTGCACTTAAAAAATATACATTCAAAGCAGTTTGGATAATGGATGATACGTTTGGCTTGGATAAAGAATGGAGAAGATATTTTTGTGAGAAATATAAAGAAGAAGTTAATATTAAATTTATTTGTCACTTACGTGTTAATTTAGTTGATGAGGAACTTATAAAAACACTTGTTAAAGCTGGATGTTATCGAATATTAGTCGGTATAGAATCTGGGAATGAGTACGTCCGAAATACAATTATGAATCGTAACATTGCTGAAAAACATATTTATAAAGCCTTTAGTCTCTGTCGGAAATATGGAATTGAAACCGGCGCTTTAAATATTATTGGAGTTCCAGGTGAAACAGAAGATATGATATGGGATACGATAAGATTAAATAGAAAAATAAAACCAACCGATAGTGCCACAAGTATATATTACCCCTATAAAGGGACTGTGCTTGGCGATTACTGTTTCTCCAATGATTTAGTTGATGAAAAATTGTATGATAATTTCTCAAATGAGAGAAGAGATTCTGTTATAAAATTTAAAAGAGAATATAAAGCTAAGCTTTTATATTATCATAATAATTGGGCTGCCCTAGTCTATCCATATGATATAAAAAAAAGAATATATGCAATGTTAAAAGAGCATAAAATTATTTATAATCAGTTAAGAAACATTAAGCGATTATTAAAACTATGAACTTGATCAGTTCCATTCTTTTGATGGAAGAAAAGAAAGATGTCGGCAAAGGTGAAGTTGGTTTTCTTTTTCTTGGAGCCCATGAGTCCTCCAAAGGTATATATTTTGAGGAAGTATGTAATGTAGGGGTTGTATCCCCCGCAGTTTGCTGGTAAGCGTCTGACCAACTCGTCTTGCAGGA
>CAYWFU010000228.1:0-1708 GCA_964457585.1 uncultured bacterium
ATTTGCATATATCAGGATTGCGGCAATAATGATTAAGATATATACAAACAGATTAGATGTTAAAATTTTTTTCACTGCTTTTTTTATTTCAGATTTTAATAAAAGACTTGCAAAAATAAAAAAGGTTGCATTAAAAAAAATTTTTTTTAATAAAATTTTTGTAACTACTCAGCAGGTAGTAGGCATCTTAGATAATAGGCAGAGTGCCTCAAGAACATTTTGAGAATTTTTAATGGCAGTATCAATAACAGAGCGCAACACAGCAAAACGATGAGCCCCTGCAAATACTTTGAACTGACCGGAAACTTTCATTTTTACTTTAGCATTTCGAATTGACCTTTCAGAGCCGTTATTGTCGGGAGGAACTTTGGGATGGTACAGAAAAGTGAGAATAGCATCATGATTTTTGTTGAGTCGATTAATAAAGGTTTGAACTTTTTTATGTTTGTCCGAAAGTTCAGTATGCAATAACTCATCCATCCGGTTTTGAATACGCATCACTTTTTCATTGGGCTGTAAATAATCTTCTGGACAAAGTTGTGTTTTAAGTTCAATGGCTTCTTTTAGTAATTGTTTCATGTTTGTCGCCCAGTTGCATTTGAAAGCATCTATAAAATTACCCAGTTCGCGAAGGAGGTGGGACGTGCAAATTTGTCGTACCTTAGCCACAACTTTTAATTGAGCTGCCAGACAGTCAGAAACATATACTGAAATGGGAAATCCGTTTTTAAATAAGTTAGCGACAGTTACGAATCCACGGCTCATAGATGCGGCAAGAAAAGTAAGCACAGGCGTTTGAAAAGTCCATAACCATCCTTTTTTGCCGTTGATTTTTATGCCTGTTTCATCACCGCCTATCACAGGCGATTGTTCTACACGTTGTTTTATTTCTTCATAAACGGGTTGTGCTTTTTCAGTAAGGTCTTTCAACATATTATCAATCGTGCCCTCGCTGATGGGTAGGTTCAGGCAATCGTTCATAAACTCCGCAATTCGTTCATATGGCAGGTAATGACGCACGGATAAATAACCCACCCATGCATTTACTTCTGATCCGTATTGTATATTTGCTTTTAAGTGTTCAGGAAGTTCGGAAGTAGTAACAGCACCACACTTTTTGCAAGTACAAGAATACGATTGATGTTCTACATATTGCGGAATAATGGGAGGTAGCACTACTTCCTGTTTGTTGGATACCATTTTCGCTTCATTGGTATCTAACATTTCTCCGCACTGTTTACAATAATTCGGACGATGTTCTACCACATCATCAGGTATTTCTTTCATTTGCAAAGTAGCGCCTTCATGGCCGGGTTGTCCTCCTGTTTTGCGTGAAGATGGGGTTCGCAAACTTTTTTGATTGCTTCTACCTATATCATGTGAAGGTGGAGTAGAACTGGTCTTGCTGTTGCGACTATTTTTTAAAAGTTGTATCTGCTCTTGTAATAAAATTATTTGCTCTTGCAATGAAATTATTTGCTCTTGCAATTCCGATATCTGCTTTTTCAAGCTAGTGTATTCGGCTAAAGTTATGGTTATTGTTTCGATGATGTAAAAATTTTCAGCAAAGAAAAATCATTTTAATTATACGTAAAATAGGGAGGGAATTTTTTTTTTAACAAAGTGATGTTAATAACAAAATAAGTTTTATCTTCGCTGCTGAGTAGTTACATATAAGTGCATTGCCGGGAATAATTTCTTTTCTTGT
>CAYWFU010000229.1:0-1702 GCA_964457585.1 uncultured bacterium
ATATATGAAAAAAATAACAATTGTTTATAATTCTACAATAAATGATGAAATAATGGGGCTTCTTGCAGAATGCAATATTAAAAGCTATACTAAAATAGAAAACGTTTTTGGATGCGGATCGACATCTGGTCCGCATTTAGGAAATAATGTCTGGCCTGGCAAAAATGATCTTATTTTTGCAATTGTTGCAGATTCAACTAAAGACATTTTTCTTGGAAAATTTAAAAATATAAAAACTCAATTTGCCAAAGAAGGATTAAAAACATTTATTGAGAATGTAGAAGAGATAATTTAAGAGCTTAGGGATTAATTATGCTTACAGAAATAACATACTATAAAATATTTGATAAACCACTAATAATGTATTTAGGTATATTTACTTTATTCTCCTTTTTATTCACTGCGACTATTGCTATCTCTAATAAAAAGGGAATTAAGTTTTTACCTTTTACATGGCATCCCCGTATGGCAAAATTCTCTATAATTTTAGCTATTATTCATGGAATACTTGGAATTATGGCATATTTTAACTAGTTTGTTATTATGCCCCCGATTATACTTCCTATTTTTCCGGGCTAATAATTTCTATGCCTCTATCATGAAAAATATGAACAAATGTTATTTCATTATTTATATCTTTGCATATATCAAAATCGTGAAAAAGAATAAAATCACCCATGAAAATTTTTAATTCCCATTTATTCCCATTATAATACAAATAACGTATTGTTGATTCAGAAACATTTCTAGAAAATTGCAAATAAAAAATATACTTATTATTCTCTTCATCAAATAATATTTTACTTTTATATCTTCCTGAACCAAAATTTAAATCAACAGGTTCTTTTTTCCATATTCCATATTCATTTTTATATGCATATTTTAAAACACCCTCACCAAAATAACTAATATGAGGAAGATTTTTTTTATCAACATCAAGCGAGGTATATAATCCGGTTATTCCTGTAGAATCCACAATTTGAATCTGCCAAATTGTTCCATTATAAAATGCATATTTTAAATCATCATCTGTTGCATCATAATAACTTATATGCTTATTTCCATTTTTATCTATTTTAAAGGAAATATATAAACCTATCATTTTTTTATAAACTTCGTCTATAATTTCTTTTTTCCATATACTGCCATTAAAATAAATATATTTTAACTTACCTTGATTTGCATCATAATAACAAATATGCGGATATTGATTTTTATCCAGTTGTAAAGAACAATATTCCCCAACCATTGGATCATCATCGATAACTTGTATATGCCATCCAATATTATCATAATATGCATATTTTAGATTTTGTTTTTCCCAATCTGTATAGCAGAGATGAGGTATTCCATTAGTATCAATTTGCATTTTAATATCTCTGCCTATATAATTCCCTTGTTCAACAATACTAATTTTCCAATTACTTAAACTTGTATCAAAATATGCATAATAAGCACCTGAATTACCGCCATAAGCAACTGCAAAATTATTTTTATTAAAAGCTATAGAAATGTTACTTTCCACTCTGCTATCAATTAATTTTGATGTATATGTTCTTGATAAAATTGTTAAACTGTAAACGTTAACGATATTAAAGACAATTAATATTATAATCAATTTTACTATTTTTTTCATTCGCGTTTTCCCTTTTTTATCTGGAAGTGCCAAGAATACCCTGCAGTTTACTGCAGGGATGAATTG
>CAYWFU010000230.1:0-1686 GCA_964457585.1 uncultured bacterium
TTGTTAATAACTTATGTGTATTTGTTAATAAAAAAACGCCCAAAAATTTGCATAAGTCCTTGATTTTTATATAGTTAGCGGTCTTTAACACTAAATTTTTGCTAACATGAAAATCAAAATCAATCACAAAAGTAAAAAATTCTGCGTTAATGTACAAAACTCAGCGCAAAATCGTTCAAAAGGACAGTTAGTCATTTATCAGGTGTATAAAACAATTAAGCAGTTTTGCCCTGATCTTTTTGACCGTCTGCGTCAACTTCCAGATAGCAGGGAACGAAAAGAATATAATATCGCCGAACTTGTAACAGCAGGTATAGCTTTGTTTCTTTTCAAAGAAGGTTCGCGTAATGCAATGAATAATGATAGGAAGGAAACGAAATTTTCTAAAAATTATACTCGACTGTTTAAACTAAAGTTACCACATATGGATACGGTAAACGAGTTGCTCCTTGTTTTAAATGAGAACGAACTCGAAACAATAAAAGCAGCGCTTGTTACAGGATTGATAGAACAAAAGGTTTTACGGAAATTCAAATTTTTAGGGAAATCTTATATCATCGCTATTGACGGAACAGGGATAGCAAGTTTCGATTATCGGCATTGTGACGCCTGCCAGACAAAGACTTCGAAAAACGGCGTTATTACTTATTTCCACAACGTATTAGAAGCAAAATTGGTAACGTCAACCGGATTAAGTATTTCGCTTGCTACCGAATGGATTTCAAACGAAGGGAAAACCGAATATGAGAAGCAGGATTGCGAATTGAAAGCATTTAGAAGATTAGCAGTGAAAATTAAAAATTATTTTCCTAGGTTACCGATATTAATAGCGGCAGACGGATTATATCCGAATCGAACGTTTTTTGAAATATGTAAGAATAATGGTTGGAATTTCGTGGTAACATTTCAGGATAAGAGCCTCAAATCCATACAGGAAGAAATAGCCTGGCTTAAAAACAAACCTGACGGAAAGAGAGGCATTTTCCGTGTAGAAAACCAAGTAAGAATAACTCTGACATACACATATTTAAATAACATTCAATATAATGAATATAACCTTAGTTGGGTTGAATGTATTGAAGATAGGGTTAATAGCAAAACAGGTGAAAAGGAACAAGAAAGATTTGTTCACCTCACAGATATACCACTTGATGCTGATAAATCAGTACAAATATCTGAGGCTGGACGTTTAAGATGGAACATCGAAAATGAAGGTTTTAATACACAAAAAAACGGCGGTTATGCACTTAAACATAAGTTCTCGAGAATTAGTTTTTTAGCAATGAAAAACTATTATCAATGTCTGCAAATAGCCCATTCAATCAATCAATTAGTATTAAAAAGCCAATGTATCAATTGTTTGTTCGATAGTGACGGAAAATTTACGATTGTCAAATTATGGCAGCGATTATTGAGTTTCTTAATCGAAGGTGATATTTCTGAAAATGAATTACTTGCGATTGACAACCTGCAATTTCAAATTCGTTTAACCTGATAAACATTTGGTGATGCCTCGCACCCTGAACATCGAGGAAAAACCCTGTTAATAAAGAAAGGAGGTAAATAGGTAAAATCTACATATCGGTAAGTAAAAAATATCTGCCTGAAAGGCAGCGGGGAATGTATTTTTCGTACTTTTACAAAGTCATTTTTTTTCTACGAAAAAAAATTGTCGCGGAATTGCTG
>CAYWFU010000231.1:0-1683 GCA_964457585.1 uncultured bacterium
AAGCAACATTTGTAAAATCATCAGGAGTAGTAAGATTGTGCAGGGTGTCGTTGCCTGCTTGGTCGAAGGCTCGGATGTATATTTGACCTTCTTGGAGTGTTCCGATTTCTTCAGAACTGTATTCATGATCAATGTCATATTCTTTAAGAATGGATTTTAATAATATACCGCCATTATTCGGATCACCTTTCCAAATTTCAAGAAGTTTTAAGCCAGAACCAAATTCTGTATCAGTTGCATAAATTTTAATATTTGTATCAGAAGTCATTCCATCCGGTGGTATTTCTTTATCTTGTGAGTCTTTTACTGTTACTTGTGGGGGTTGAGCTGTTGAATCGATTGCTCTTTTTATATCCCAGCGATTTGAATTGCGTTGCATTATAGGAGACATGGTAGATCGATTCATTCCACTGTCTTTTTTATCATCGTTTTCTATTAATCCTTTATTGTTTCCTGGCTCCCATGATTCACCCAACACTACCTCATAAATATATTCTACTAAACTATCACAGCGAAATGTTGGTTTACCGTTATTATATTGTCCAAGAGGGTCTTTATAATGTTTTGGATAGTTAGCAATGAGAGGAATAACAATTCCACCGTAATCAGCACTACCAGAGTCGACCCATTTATTATTTTTTATGTTCATTATTTCATTTATAATTTGTTTTCTTTTACGCGATGTTAATCCTGATAAACCTCTACTTCCCCTTACATCAGATTGTCCAACTAAATCAATCCATGTTTTAAGAGTGCTAGTAGTATCTAAACCATGTTCTGACATTTCTAAAATAAGCTGGCTGTTTGGGCTGACTGTTGTACCTAAATCAGCATTCCATTTATTGAATATTCCGGCATGTTCTTCAACCCAGCCAACCCAGTTTAATTCTCGGTAAATAGCATCTCCCTTTTCAAAATGAAAACGGGAAGCATCTGCAAAAATAATGATTGGAAAAAGAACAAATATTAAAATAAATTTAAATAATGATAATCGTTTCATTTTATCCTTTGTAAAAATATTTTTTTCTTGTTATTGTTAATAATAAAAATCATGACCATTTAGTTGCTTATATATATTTCTTAATATTATTTCATCACCTTTTCCAGCTCTTCCTTCTATCTCAATTTTTTTTATAGCTTCTTCTAATAATTCATAATTTCCTAATGTTGCTAAACTTTTCACAGCATCTTCGATATTAGAATCCGCATTAAATGGATTTTCTTTATCAATATTATTCATATGTTTTATTGCTATTTCTTTTAAAATTGGAATTGCAGATGTATCTCCAATTTCACCTAACACTCTTAAATAATTCATAACTTTTAATGGGTCTATTGAAGGATTCCATCGTTTTTTAAGTTCCTCAATCAAATAAGGAACAGCTTCTTTAACCTTATAAATCTTAAACAAATGCACATAAGTGCCGTCAATAAATGTTCCACGCTGTTTAATATATCCTTCTACTAAAGCTTTTTCTCCTTCAAGAGTTCTTACAGCTCCAATGCCAAATAATGCATTTGTTGCTAAATATTTTGCAGTCTCTCCTGTAGTATCATACAGCCTATCTTTTAATACGGGTAAAGCATCGTTTTGACCGATTACCCCATACAAAGTAATTGCTGATTCACGTATTTTCATATTATTTTTTTCATCTTCAAAAATATTTTTAAGATTCTTCATAT
>CAYWFU010000232.1:0-1672 GCA_964457585.1 uncultured bacterium
TTGATTTCCCAGCTTCCAATAAATTCCTCCCATATGAAAATGAAGCGTTGGAAGTTCGGGATTTAATGCTTCTGCCTTTTTGTATTCCTCCAAAGCCCCTTCAAAATCATTCAGTTCTTCGCGGAGCCGGTTGCCTTCCATAAAGTGATACATAGCCGCTTTCATCTTTTCTTCTTTTGTGGCATCTGTGGGAAGGTTAATTTCTGTTTTTTTATCGGGTAAAGATATTTTTTTGTCCGTTGAAGATTGAGGGATGATTTGAGTTCCATCATTTTTACAAAACTTTTCTCCAGGATTTGCTTTTTGCTTACAGGTTGGACAGATAAGAACTTCTTCCGTATATTCGATAAGCTGTTTCCCATCAACGCTGCAGAAGCTGATATCTCCAGGATATATTCTGTTACATTCCGGACAGAGCATGTTTTTGGTAATATTTTGTTGTGTATTTGATACAGATTCTTTTTTTTGAGGCGCTTTTTGCTCCTCTTTTTTTATCTCTTTTGACATGAGGGTACTGTAAGGGAGCGTGATAGACATAATAAATGGAACGATGATATAAACAATTCTCACGAGAAAAAAACCTCCTTTTAAACTAAAACAAACAATATGAATTTTTTGCCTAAAAAAAAGAGATACATTAGCGTATCTCTTTCAAGTGCTCAGTGAAATAAAATTTAATAAGTCTATGGCTTTTTTTCAGCCATTTCTATATTTTTCTCCTCTTTTTCGGGACTCCAGTTTGACCATCTTCCCCATTCAACGTATTTTTTACCATCGGAAAGCCAATATTGAGTCCCATCCCTTTCCCGTTTACAGGAGAGGTTTTCCACAGTACGAACCTGAGTCTGTTTTATGACTTTGAAGAAGTAGCAGTCGACCTGATGGAAATTGATTTCAGAATTGTTTGATACCTCCTTCATTTCCAAGTCTTCGAACGTCAGTTTTTTTTCATTAAATTTCTTTTCGTCTACAGGAATTTCGTAAGTAATTACTTCAGTAACTTTGATGGTGACCGGGTTTGGTTTTTCGTCGATCCAGGGTATTGGTATAGTCCCTTCGTAAGGGGCAAAAGATGAGTGAAAACTTGGCGCCCCCGTACTGGGTTGTTTGGTAGTATCTATAATACCACCTCCTGCATGTTGTGCTTGAACAGATTTTTCCTGCATAAGAAATGCACTAAAGAAAACGGATATACCGAACACAAGTGCCGCGCCTGAAATGTAATATTTAATGCAGTGGAGTTTCATTTTAAATTCCTTCCTTTAATTTGGTATTGTTTGAAGTATGCTGGTTAAGTTATGTGAAAATTCTACATGAAAGTAGTATATTTGTCAATTATAGAAGTATCTCATATGTTATTAAAAAATGACTTGAACATAAAATAACTTTGTGGTAAAATCCTCAAACTTTGAGTTTTGTCAGATTTATTCGTGCAGTATGATAGTGTGTTGAAATATTTGATTTATATTAAATTTATAGCTAGCTAACTTTACAGCAAGGCACCCATTATAAAAAAGGAAGATTAGGAGGTATTTATGGAGCGGTTGAAGCAGGTGTTGGAATTTATTCAGAGAAGAAAAAGGCTGGTAGGCTTCTTCACCATAATCGTATTGGTTGTTTTTTTTGTTACCATAAGTAAGGTGTACCATTATTCAGAGAAGAGCGAGTTCTG
>CAYWFU010000233.1:0-1652 GCA_964457585.1 uncultured bacterium
ATAATCAAGATTTTATTTTACATTGTATCTTTGCTCAAGCAAATGGAATTAAGAACATTGAAAAAATTAATGTTGGTCTTTATTTTCACCCAAAAGGAGATAAGCTTTTTGGAGTTGATGGAAAAATAAAATTAGATAATGACGCTATTGAAATTAATTATTTTGAAACCTCAAGTCAATTATATTATTGGGAAAATGGAGAATATAAAGAATTCTGGCTTAGTGATTAGTTATTCGTGGCCTAACCCGTACTAAATCCATCGCAAAACCAAAGAAAGTGTTCCCGATATCGGGAAAAACAGAAACCAAAAAGCCAGGCTGTTTAGCGTGGCTTTTTTGTTTTATATAAGGACAAAGAAATATTACCGGGCAAGTTGTTGCTGCAGGTTAGTTTTAAGGACGAAGGAAAAAAGAAACCCGGCAATTCCGGGGTTTTTAGTTCATTTTAGGGCAAGTATTTTTCGTAAGCCATTGGTCTTTTTCTTCGTCAAAGTACAAAGTTATATACCCACCCATTTCTTCCATGTAAACACCAGTAGTTTTAGCTTTTTCAATATCAATTCCGTAATGCTCAAATACTTTTTCCCAAAGGTCAAGTCCTTTATTTTTTGATTTGCTTAATAGCTCTTTTTTTGCTGCCTGATATTCTTTGTCCGTCATTATAATAGGCTGATTTTAGAAGCTTTAATAAAGTGGTCAAGGGTAAGCAATATGCAATTGCGTTCATTTTCCGGTAAGTTAGTAATATCTTGTAAACGCTGTACTGTTCTTTTGTCAAAGGAAGCGTTTTGTCCTTCACCTACTAGATAATCAAGTGAAACTCCAAAAGCATCAGCCATCTTTTTAGCAATATCAATTGATGGTGCAGCCTCATCACGTTCATATCTTCCTATGATAACTCTTGAAACCGAAATTTCTTTAGCAAGGTCAGTTTGAGACCAATTTTTGGCTTTTCTTAGCTCTGTAATCCGACTTCCGATGTCCATATTATAAGCATTAGATAACAATAGTATATTGAATTGTGCAAATTTAGTTAATAAAGTGTTCAAAAAAAATTATTATTTTTTTTGCAAGTGAAAACTATTGTATATATTTGCAACGATAAGTTATCAAATAAATATTTTTTCAATGACACAGAAATCAACCAGAAAATTAAAGATCCAACCTGTATATAGGACAGCAAACACACATATAGGGTTAAAAATAGTACCGAACTTAAAGCTATCGGGTGTCCGGTTGGAGCAATCAGGTTTTAAAGCCGGGCATCGGGTTACTATTACGGCCATGTACGAAGAATTAATAATCAAAACGCTAAAGCCATGACCATACAGGAGATAAAACAGAGGTTAACCATTTACCAGGTCTTAAACCATTACGGCTTAAAACCAGACCGCAACCACCGCATAAACTGCCCATTCCACGAAGACGACAAACCAAGCTTACAAATTTACCCCAAAACCAACACCTGGCACTGTTTCGGCTGTGGCAAAGGAACCGACCAGCTCGATTTTATACAGTTAAAAGAAAACTGTACAAAGCATGAAGCAATACTGAAAGCGGTGGAGATGACCGGTAACAAACCATTAACCCTAATAACAAAACCTATGAATGACAAACCAACAAAAGAACTGACGCCTGAGCAGAGAACCGAA
>CAYWFU010000234.1:0-1632 GCA_964457585.1 uncultured bacterium
AGCAATGCAGGGGACAAAAACCGCAAGCGGTTTTTGCCCCTGATTTTGGTCGTTACAAGGCGAAATAAAACCAAATAAAAACAAGATTTCAGTAGACATTTAACAAATAAATTAGAATAGTTATCAATCCATCGAATTGTATTTAGATTAAAACAAATATAAAATTAAAACCAGATTAAAGAAAATAAAAGATAAATAAAAATTAAACCTAAAAAATAATTAAAAATTATAACTTGAGCAATGCAGGGGACAAAAACCGCAAGCGGTTTTTGCCCCTGATTTTGGGCGTTGCAAGATAAAATAAAACAGACAAAATCAAATAAAACAAAAATAAATTTCAGTAATATTTAATAAATAAATTAAAATGGTTAACAATCCATCGAATTGAAATCGGAGGTCTTAAATGACCAGAAGACTTGAGTTAGTTTCTAAGGATTCATTCACAAGAGCTAAGGACAGACTGAAAAACCTTCGAGAGGGAATGTCAATTTGCGAATTCAAAAATGGTATGGGGGCACAAGAAGAAATCTCTGGGTATTTTGAAATGGAAGGATGGCTCGAAGGACTATCAGGTGGGATAATAGGTAATCAACAACGATTTTGTGGTAAACATATTATTAGTAGTGCTTTTAACCGGATTGGTGAGCATGTATTTGGATATGTCGATAATTATATCGTGATTCAAAAAGTTGCAGTCAGAATTGTGGAATCCAGATTTCTAGGATGGAACGCTGCAGGTGGATGGCAACCTCTAACAAACCCTCAAAGTCCCAAGATCATTAGTGTCCTACCAATTAATGATAAGGAACTTACAAATGAGTACCTAGAGGAGGAGAAAGTAAGAGAGTTTTTGGATAATCCCTCTCCTTCCCTTTGGAATGAGGAAAGGTTTTACAAAATGAAAAAGCGAATGGAAGAAAACATTACTAAAGGCATGTCAGAGCGTCAAATGGTAAAAGCCCTTAACGGAATATGGATCACCCGTGATGGGAAAACATACCATCTTGTAATGAGTGGCTATCTGAACATTGACGAAAATGGCTGCGTTGGTTATGAAACTAGAGAAGGTATATTGCACAAGTGGACTTTCGGGTATTTAGATAATACATCACTGGGTATTAAAAAATATCCTCAGCTTGCCATAATTATTTTGAACGATCAGGTTAATGAAATTACTTTGCTTTCTTAAATTCAAAAACGTAAAATGCTAACGTCCTTAAAATGTTAAGTTGTTTGACAAAATATAATGAACTATCCCGAGGCAGAGCCCGAGGAATTTCTTTTGATTAAAGGCAAGGGGCTTGGTGGCACCATAGGAACATTTACCAAAAATAAAGATTGGCTTCTACGCTAACACCCCCGTGGAGGTTGGCAATTCAATCAAAAATATGAATAAGAAATAAAGGAAACTGTAAATAAATTTAAACTACATAAAAACACATAAAATTTGTTGCCACCAAAAAATAAAGGGTTTTAAAAAGCCCAAATTGCTGAACTTGTTTAGAATCGAAGAAATATTCAGGATTTTAAATATCCTTGTTGATTATTAAAAAGAATATGCTACAATAGTTTAAAGCAAAATGAAAGGAAATAATTATGATATTAGAAAGACAAAACAATGAAATTGTAATA
>CAYWFU010000235.1:0-1632 GCA_964457585.1 uncultured bacterium
AATGATTAATTAACCATCAGTGTGTTTTTTATCTCAGGGAGGACAATATTTATTGTACTATGTTTTTTTGACGAAACAAAATAATTAAATAAGTCGTTTAAAAACAATATGTTACGAAAAAACTAGACTTTTTGATCATTTTCCTATAAAATAAACGTCACCAACGTGTTTGATTTTAACAATAAATACGGAGGTGCATGTAATGAGTCTTTCAAATTTAAAAAGATGGATTAATAAAAAAATATCTATAGAAAATAGATTAGCAGGTATACTTGGCTGTTATTTAATTTTTCTTATATATAAAACTAAAAAGAAGTCTCTAATTGAAGTAGAACGGCTTTCCGGGTTGCACAAATCTCAGTTTAGCCGATTCTTAAAAAACCATTCTGATGAAGCGGTTAAGAATTTAAAAAGCCTTTCAAGGAAACAAGCAAAACAAATCTCCAAAATATTAAAAAAGTTAGCAAATAATGAGCTTCCTTGGAAAATTGCAATTATAGTTGACAGCACTATTCAACATCGTTTTTATAAGCATACCCAAAATGCACAAAGGTTTAATCATGGTCAAGGCTTTGTTATTGGTCATCAGTGGACAAATATTGTTCTACTTATTAATGACACAATTATACCGCTGCCGCCAATTCCATTTCATACAAAAAAATATTGTAAAGAAATGAAAATTAAATATCGAACTGAACATGAGTTAGTAATTGAATATATAAAGAAATTAGACTTAAAAGAATTTGTAGGGCAACATAAACCTGAAGAGGTGATTGTTCTTGCTGATAGTGGATATGATGATAAAAATATAGAAAACGCAATAATCATGAAAAAATGGAAATTTATAATTGCATTGTCAAAAATAAGAAGTGTTAAGTCACAAAAAGAGTATTCCTTAACCAAAAATTCCAAGGGCTGGAATGAAGTTGCTGAGTTTTTTAAAAATAATCGCAGGCTGAAATGGACAACTATTCGTTTTTACATAGCGAATGGTCTAAAAAGAAAACGGAAGGATTTCCGTATTAGGCAAGTCGTAGGTCACCTTCGCAATGTTGTTGGCGAAGTCCAATTGATTTGCTCAGAATTCAAAAAAAGACCGGATGGTCGAAGAAAATATTTAGTCTGCAATGATTTAAAAGCCACAGCTCGACATATCATTCTTGGATATCGCCTTAGATGGGAAATTGAAATATTCCATAAGGAGGTTAAACAAAATTTTGGTTTTGAAGATATTGCCGCTTCCTCTTTTAAATCAGTTACATCTCATGTTCATTGGGTATACTGTGCTTATATCCTTTTGCAGATGATTCCATTTCCTATTCATGAAAAATTATCTGTCGGGGAAAAACAGTTAAAATTAAAGGAAATAATTGAGGCAGGCAAAATAATTAAATGGCGTCAAACTTTAACACAATTTAACGGGTCTAACAAGCTGAAGGATGAATTATATCAGGCTATTCATACTCCTCATTCTCATCAGGTTCTTATTTGATAAGGTGCGGAGGACTATATTATTAAATTTGACGCAACATTTAAGTATAAGGAATTGAAACTTTTTTTTTTTTTTTTTGCGTAATTTAAAAAAGAACTTTCATTTAGCTTATTAGGAATTGAAACAAAAATTTATGTGTA
>CAYWFU010000236.1:0-1626 GCA_964457585.1 uncultured bacterium
AGCAAAGCAATGCCCTGCGAATATTATCGCCACAAAAATTACTCACAAGATTTTTTCGGTTTACCTCCTTTTGTATTACATGATTTTACCCTGAATGATTGAGCAGGGGTCCTCATGTCACCCGGTTTGGTGACGTTTATTTTATTTAATATCTCATTTGACAATTAGATTGATATAATCGGTCTAATACAGGTTGATGAACAAAGCCGACCATCATAAAACTTAACAAACATTCCCACAGAGAAAGTAACGTATCCTTAGCATCTATGAGGAGATTAAAACTTTTCACTTTAACAGCTAATTGGTTTATCATATGGGCAATCTGTAAACACTGATAGTAGTTTTTACGAGCATTAAAATTTGACCTCGCATATTTGTGTTCCAAATTGTACCCCTGATTCTTTTGGCTGTTAAATCCTTCATTCTCTATATTCCATCTCAATCGCCCGTGATAACTCAAAGATGCGACATTGTTTTTATCAATTTTCATATTGGTTATATGAACAAACCGGCATTTTTCCTCTTTGTCTTTCTTTATTACACGTTCTACACATTCTATCCAGTTTAACACAAACCCATGATATGTCAAACCATTAATAAACCGATAATAATGAATGATTTTTTCTGTAGCTGAATATTTTATTATTTCTTCCAGTGGTTTATCTTTTGCGATTAATAATTCAAAATTAATGTCTTCCCATACGGTCTTTAGATTGCCGTCTTTTAGTGTTATTATATAATTCCAATTATTATTACGACAAATCTCAAAAGTGGTTTGGTTCGGATACAAGCCATCTGCCGCTATACATATAGGCAAACGTGGAAATGATTGCTTTAACTTTTCAGCAAGTCTTGTAAACGCTTTTTGTTCGCAGTCCTGCTTTTCATAATTTCCTGTGTTAGAAATCCACTCGGTTGCTATGGACAAACTCAATCCATTGCTGCATACTATTTTCGCTTCTAATACAGGAACCAGCCATGTTTTCTTACCTGTTTTGCTCTCTTTAAACGGGCATTCCGGATATGGTTCATAATCATACGCACCTATAACCGTCCCGTCAACAGCTACAACGTAGTGCCCGGATATTTTAAATTTTTGCAATGCCTTTTTCTCTATCAGGCATTGTATCATTCGTTGCTTTATCTGCTCTAAGTCTTCGGCCGCCAATGTTTCTAAAAAGACGTCTACCGTATCCATATGCGGTAAATTAACTCCGAATATTTTTTGATAATTCTTCTGGAACAAGCCTTTACGTGAACTGTTATTCATGGCATTACGGCTGCTTCGTTTGAATAAAAACATGCTTATACATGCCATGAGCAGCTCTTTGACATCATATTTCGGCGATTTGCGATAATCCTTCAGGCAGGATAAATCGTCTAACAGGGTCGGAAAATGCCTTCGTAAGGTTAATAGAATTTGCAGAGCTAATTGCCTGCCTTCAAATTCCTGTCGTTTTATACGGCGTGACTGCTTTTCCTGAATAGTAGATTTTTTCTTTCTACAATTTTTTTTACTTTTGCGGTTAATCCTGGTTTTCATACGATAAAATTTTAAAATTATACCGCTAACTATATGAAAATCAGGATTTTATCCAAATTTTTTGGCGTGTTTTTATTAACAAA
>CAYWFU010000237.1:0-1623 GCA_964457585.1 uncultured bacterium
TATTTTTTCATTAAAAGACCAGCAACAATATGTTCATTAGCAAAACCTTCTATTGATGCTTGTCTTCCTTTATCTTCAGTATTTGGCATGGTTTATTTCCTTAAGACTAAAATCCAGTCAGTATTAATTCTTTCATTTCTTGGTACTTTAATAAAATGTTTTATTATTTCCGAAGCAAAATAGTTTTCAACTTTAAAACCAATATTCTCGGCTAAATCCATTATATATTTCCAGTTTTCAAATAATTCGCTCCGGATTTTATTATTTCCGACAACGACTACATATCTTCCTTCTTTTTTTAAAGCCTTATGTACTTCTAATAAATTTAATCTCATATCATCTAAATATTTAAAAGCTATATATGAGCGTCTTGGGTCTTTTTGAAAAATTTTTAGGAGTACAATATCTGCTTCTTTTACTCCAATTTTATGCAAATTTTTATATTCGTTTGATGAGACACTTTCTGTTCCCACATGTTTTTTCTTTAAAGGAGTTAATGATCCTATAGTCAATCCCAACCAATAGCTTTCAAGTTGATGTGTTCGTGGATAATCTACTGCATTAGCATATGGTGGTGAGGTTACTGCTAAATCAAAATACTCTTGATAGTTAATATTTCTTGCGTCCATTGTATCAGGGAAACTAGCCCTTATATCCAACGGACAACTCCGAGAAAACTCTATCATTTTTGGAACACTAATCAGTATAACTTCGGCAAATTTTTTCAGAGCGTCAGCAGGGTAAACTTTTTTATTTAATTTTTTCCGTATCACAGTTCTTGTACAATTGTCATCCGCATTGGATACACCACGAATTATGGATGAAAAACAAATCATGAAAAAATCTTTTATATCTTCTGATGTATCAAGAGCCTCTACGATTTTTTTCAGATACGCCAATTCAAGAATTATTTCTTTATGAAACCAATTGTCTCTATAAGGAAAGATGGGTATGTCTTTTTCAGAAACTTTTGAAGGATTATAGTTCAGTATAAATCTCAAAAGATATTTTTGAGACGACTGCAAGTCCTTTTCATCTAAAGGTGTTATCTTTACTTTTGAGAGATAGCGAGAGAACGGGTCAACATCAATACCAATAGAATATCTTCTTGATAAAAGTGCCTCAACATTTGTTGTTCCACTTCCAGAGAATGGGTCAAGAACTGTATCACCTTCTTTTGAATATCGTTTAATAAGCCAACAAGGTAATTCGGGAAAAAATTTAGCAGGATATTTATGCAAACCATGGGTAAGAATACTTTGATTATAGCTGATAAATAAAAATCTATCTCCGTCCTTAACTGGTAAGTCTGTTGGAATCTCTCCATCAACCCGAATAATTTTTTCTTTGAATTCATTTACTATTTCTTTAACATTATCTAACGGCTGATTATCAAATAAAGTAATTTGTTGACTCTTGACGTTATATAAGCCGTTTCGTCTACCATTTTTTCTAGCGACTTTTGCTTTTATTTCATCTAATGAAATTGGATAATAAACTGACTGTGCTAAAGCTTGCATTTTTAACCTCGCTTTATTATAACATTTTTTGTCGTTTTATATTATTATTTTTTTTGTCTAACGATAAAGCTCAGTTGCGGCGTACTCGCCGTCAACTGCAGCG
>CAYWFU010000238.1:0-1602 GCA_964457585.1 uncultured bacterium
TGAAACAAATTCCAGATGGCATAGAAGGCGCCAGTCAACGCATCAAAGAGGCGTTGAAAATATTGGGGGGGAAATAAGTATTGACATATTATAACCAAAGTATATACTCAGGTTATATGGAAAAAACATTAATTAACATCAAAACCGACAGGGCGGTAAAACAAGAAGCGCAGAAAGTTGCCAAAGACCTTGGTTTGCCATTGGGAACAATTATAAACTTTTATCTTCGCGAGCTAATCCGCGAGAAACGCGTTCTGTTTTCCACCCCTCCTGCGCCAAACAAAAAAACCCAAGAACTACTCAAAAAAGTCCTATTGGATATAAAATTAAAGAAAAAACCTGCCGGACCGTTTGATTATGATAACGCCATTGCTTATCTCAATAATCTATGAGAGTTAGTTTCCATAAACACTTTGCAAGGAGATATAAAAAATGTTCCGAAAAAGTGCGGGTTCAATTCAAAAAACGGCTTAAATTATTTTTTGAAAATCCTTATCATCCCCTACTGGAAAATCACGCCCTTCATGGCGAATGGCAGAAATTTAGAAGCATTAATGTTTCAGGCGACTATCGCGCGCTTTATAGACACGCAAGCGACGATATCGCAGAATTTTTTGTTATTGATACGCACAGTAATTTATACGAATAAAATCTTATCAAAGAAGCATTAAAAAATTTGGGAGGAAAGTAAAATTTATTTAGGTTATTTTAATATATTGTAATATAATTTGTTAATTTTCTCAACTCTTTTTTAAGATTATTAACATCAATTTCTTTTTTAAAAAAATATTCATAAATCTCACCAATAGACAATTTTAATTCTGCCTTATATCCCAAATTTTCTAATTGCGATTTTACTACTAACATATTTTGAAGATTTTTAATTAAATCTTCTGGTTCAATTGGCCCGTCTTCTGTCATTAAAGAACTTCCTAAAAATAAAGTAAATTCCTTACTCCAATCGTGATATTCTATAGTAACCTTACTCAAATAGTTTTCGTTCCAGTCTCCCTTTATGTTCCAGTTTCCGCTTATAATAACTTCACCGCCCGGTTCTATTTTTAATCCCTCTCCAAAAAAAATTTCATTATCTAGCCCCTTTCCAAAAATTTCCCCAAAAGCAGAAATCGTCTCAGGATCAGGAGCCTTTGCGGGAAACATTTCCTTCCTTTCTTCTTCTCTTCTTCTTTTATGCTCTTCTTTTAATTCCTTTTCATATACGTCAACGTCATGAACCGTTGCTCGCAGTGCACTAGAATCTTTTTCTTCCTCCGTCATCATTCCCTCCGCCTTTTTAATTTCCTCCTCTGTTGATTGATATTTTTCTTGTGATTTTTCCATAATTTTATTCTACTAGAGTGTTTTTTTTGCAACAAAGTTATCCACATGATATCAATATAATACCAATGTCAAATGTCAAAATATCAACTTGACCCTTATCTGCGATAGCAAGTAAGTGCTTGATTTGATTTTATTGGTTATTCGGCTGTCAAAATGATAAAATGAAAAAATATGAAAATCGGATCTGAAACATTTTTACGGCTCGGACGGAAAATAATTCCGAAAAAGATTTTTAAGGCGCTGCAGCCGGTTTACCACTGG
>CAYWFU010000239.1:0-1577 GCA_964457585.1 uncultured bacterium
AATAAAGAAAGTATTTTTATTACCATTCTTAGGACAAAAAATAGTTGCTTAACTACCTGAGTTTACCCTAGTTTTTAGGCATTACATTTAATTTCTTCAATATTTTTTTCTGTTTTGGCTCAAGAGGAACGTGAATGCTCCATTCATGATTTGAAGTAGAATCTTTCAGAGTTACTTTATAACCATATTTCAAAGATTCTAAAGCTTCAACAGCAGAAATATCGATCTTTTTTAATTTATAATTTATCAATGATAAAATCGCATATGCCAAATAACAAATCTTTATATGCCCGGTAACATGATTTGAAAGCCAAACTCGTATAGGTCTCAAACTTAAAACACCCTTTAATTGTTTAAATGCTCTTTCAACCATTTCTTTATCATAATATCTTTTTACAACTTCTGCAGAAAGATATTTTGTGTTATGATAAATTAATGAATAGCCTATGTCAAAATTACTTTCAAGTTCTTTTTCAAAATTTATCTCTTTTTTTACGAGTTCTAATTCTGGATTATAAACTACAATTAATTTTCCATCAAGATAATCAAATTCTTTTATGAATACGGTTGTCTTCTTTAGAGGAACTCTGCATTTTGCAGAGTAAATATCGTCACGTTTTATAGGTCCAATAAATTCTTTAATTAAAATAGAATTTTTTCTTAAACCTGCGATGATCCGAAACTTTAATTTCAAAGCCATCTCTATATTTTCTTTAGACAGCATTCCCCGATCCATAATCATCGACGATATTCCTTTATTTTTTAGCTCAATAGACATATCTTTGAATATATCCATTCCAGAAAGATTTCCATGATATTGTTTATGAAAAATAGGAAATCCATTATCAAAAGAAACTGCCAAACCAATTTGAGTTAGTTTGCTTATCTTATCATCTTTTCCCTTTCTTTTTTTAATATTTATTTTGCTTCCTGCAAAATAAGTATCAGTTACATCAATAATCGTGGCTTTAGAAATATCCTCATATTTGTTAAAAACAGAGAGCATTTTTTCATTTACCTTTTCAAAATCTTCATCATCCACTTCAGATAATGACTCGTAAAGATTTTTTACAGAGACTTTATCAAAGCCTAAAAGATAAGGTATCTCTGTATATTTCATCCAGCTTTCAAGTTTGTTTATACTTTTGTTTTCTAATAATTGTGAATAAATTAGAGAAAGAACATAATGGTTCCCTAATTCTTTAATATTCAAATCTTCAGCAATTTTATCTATCGCTAAAACATCTAAACTTTGTTTTACACTTTGTACTTGTATTTTATTGGTGAATACTTTTTTAACTGGCTGCCCATCAATTTCTTTTCCTAGATATTCTAATACTCTCTGTTTAATCTTTCCATCTTTTCTGTAACTTTCTACTTTTTCTAAGTAAGTATTATTTCCTACTTTCTTTTTTCTTATGAATGCCATTGTAATGCCTATAGTAGGCATTACTGATATATAAATGTTTTGATTTTACCTTCGATAAAATTTGTAGTGGCAAAAATTCAGTTAGAAATCAGGTAAATTATGCGCTGTACTCACCAGATTGAGCTCAATTTTTGTCCCAATTAAGCCT
>CAYWFU010000240.1:0-1574 GCA_964457585.1 uncultured bacterium
CATGTAAAACAAATAATCGAAGCCAACTCACCAGTAACCGAACCTGTATATGAAGCGGTGGAAGCATGTAACCTGCCACAGGGTATAATGAACCAAATTAATTCGGCACAGGTTGGAATTTCTGAACGGCAAAGAGCCGAGGACGACTTTGAAAGGATAGAGACTGAAATTGTATCTTCCGAACTAAAATTAGCTACAGCTTATGTCCTCAACAATCAATACAATTCGGCAGTTACTCTTCTTAACCAGTCGCACGAATCCGAATCGAAAAAATTATTAGCCGAAATTGCATTGAATAATTCGGACTTTCCTTTAACAGAATCGGCTCTGATTGATGTCATTTTTTATTCCGATGTAACTAAGCTTGATGAGAATGCGGCTTATGTTCAGCTTATGACAGTTCTAAAAGAACTTTCTGAAAGCGGGAAGGTGATAGAGGAGATGGATAACTGCCAGGAGCAGATTGTTAGGACAGTAGTAAACTGCGGCAAAGCGCCTGCTTCATTAGCTCAAAGCATTCTTGCGCTGGTTTTTTCAGAAGAATATGAACACCCAATTGTTAAATATCATCCTCAATCAGGCGTTAAAAATTTGTTCGCAAATATCGCCTACAATCAGATTTCAGAAGCTGTGTACTGGGCAAAAATATCACCAAATCCGCTTGGCTCCAGTATTACTTTGGACTATAGGATCCCTTATGATTGCCAGGGGGAATTTTTTATTATAGATTCTCATGGTAAATCTGTAAAAGAATTCAGACTGAAAAATGAAATAAACAAGGCTGTCTATAATAATTTATCGTTGGCGGATGGTATTTATTACTTCCAGGTAATATGCGACACACAAATTATCAGCGCAGGTAAATTTGTAGTTATTAAGTAGAATATATAATATTGTACCGGAAGGGCAAAATTTCCCTTCCGGTTTTTTAATATGAGAAAAATTGGTCTTATTGTACTTTTATTATTTCAAGTAAGGTTTCTTTTTCCACAAGCAACCTTTAACAAGCATTTTGATTATAATTCAAATCATGATGCAGGTTGGATGGTTAATGAAACTGTAGATAAGGGCTATATTTTAGGAGGTCTTACATTTGATTTATCTTTATATGCCGGATGTTATATAGTCCGTACAGATTGTTCTGGAGATACTTTATGGACAAAATTGTATGATTTAAGTTATAATGCCTTTGAACAAGTTGAGAGTATTTTTCAAACAAATGATGGAGGTTTTATTGCATGTGGTTCTATGCAGGATACTGCGCTTATAAAAGTAGACGCTTACTTAATGAAACTCGATAAATACGGCAACCAGCAATGGATAAAATATTATGGTTGGCCCGATAACGACCATGCTTACGATGTAAAACAGACTAATGACGGCGGATTTGTTTTTACAGGGTTTGTTAACGATACGGTCAACGGAGATATCGAGGTATGGCTGGTAAAAACCGACAGCCTTGGTAACCAACTGTGGGAAAAAACTTATGGGGGTACACAGGGTGATTATGCTCTTACCGTAGTAACAACTTCAGATGGAGGTTATTTTTTAACTGGAGGAACAATGAGTTACGG
>CAYWFU010000241.1:0-1574 GCA_964457585.1 uncultured bacterium
ATATTTTTTATAAATTTTCATTGTCCACCTTTCTGGCTGGTAAAAATACGGATAGGATAAATAGAATTGCTGATAATGTAGTAATAAATTTTTTAATTAAGATTTTTCTGGAAGAATTTATAAAAAAAAGGCGAAATTTATTTTTAATATTCAATAGGGATGAATTTTTAATCTGTTCTGGTTTATACATGTGTGCCACTCCTTATGACAAAAAAAACAATAATTCTTTTACAACTTCAAAATTTTCGGATTAAACCACACATTAAT
Source organism: uncultured bacterium (assembly GCA_964457585.1). GTDB lineage: Bacteria > JACRDZ01 > JACRDZ01 > JACRDZ01 > JACRDZ01 > CAYWFU01. The sequence continues at coordinate 268 of CAYWFU010000241.1, forward strand.
AAAAATTAAGCTTAAGTCTCACTGTGAGGAATACAATAATAGTTAAATAATACTCCTAGAATATTGCCATTGTCAAGAAATAATTTTAAATAATTTTAAAATATTGGTTTGTCTGTTTTTTATTTTTCTTCTCCGCCAAAAAGATTTTTATTTGTTTTAAAACATTTTATTGAAGTGTCCGAACATGATGTAATTATGTGAGGGCAATTATTTGAATTTATGTTTTTAACGCTACATCGCCAGCAATCAACACAGAATAAATTCTCTCTATGCTTTTTTGCTGTCAATTCCGCTTCTTTTTATTTAAAAAATTGGTAGGATTTTATTTTCTTTTTTTATCTTTTCCCTGCCAAAGAATATTTTAAATCTTTAAAATCTTTAAGATCTCTTTTTAATTGATAAAAAATTTAGATATTTAACTTGTTCGGTGCAGGTAGATACAAAACAGTATTTGGCAAAATAATAAATCTATTTAAAACTTTTGGCAGATTATTAATGCTTAATATTATTGATTAAGATAAAATATTTTTATTATATTGCAGCAAGCTGCAGTTCTGTTCTGCTTAAATATTGAATAATCTCATTTTCCCGCTGTTGCAATTCTATTAATATGGGCTCAGACATAGCTTTATACTCAACAGGATTATGGACTTTTCTAGCTTTTTCTAATATTGTTTCTAAATTTCTGACCGCTTCTTTTGATTTTTTTAATTGTTCGTCATTTTTTATCATTAACAATCACCTCCAAAATACCACGTGACCTAAAATCACGTGTCGTTTGATATGTTTCAAGCCATAAGTTAATACTTTCTTCACCAATTGAAGATTTAGTCCAAAAAATATCTGCATTAAATGCAATCCTACTTTCTATGTAGTTAAATATTACCTTTTCTTCAGATTTAACTTTATCGAGAACAAAATCACTTTTCATTACAAGCAATAGGTCTATATCATTAGGAAATTCTTTATCTGAAACGAAACTTCCCCAAATAATTACTCGTTCTAGTTTTTCGGTAGATTTTGCAAGTTCAATTATTTTCTCTAAATTTTCAAATAACCATTTTCTTCTTGCAGAACTTGTTCCAAATATTTTATTTATTTCATATAAGGGTGCGTTATATACGCCCTTAGGTAAATTACCATCGTTTTCAAACTTTGGAATCATTCTTATTCTCTTTCATAAATTCAAATCAATATATATATGTTATATTATATACCTATTTATATTATATAACAAAATCTTTTTGAATATTATTTTTCATTCACATATGTATCTTCCCAAATCTGTGCATTTAAATCATTGCGGA
>CAYWFU010000242.1:0-1567 GCA_964457585.1 uncultured bacterium
AACCGGATTATATTTTTACCGAGCGCGTTATTACGACCCCCAAACCGGAAGATTTTTACAAGAGGACCCGATTGGTTTTTCCGGCAGGGATACAAACCTTTACGCTTATGTAAAAAATAATCCCTTGAGATATCGCGATCCAGATGGCCTGTGGATAGAAACTGCATGGGATATAGCCAATGTAATATATGATATTGGGTGGGGGGATGAAGAAGATTTAGCTTTTGATATAGCTGCCACATTAATTCCTGGTGTTCCTGCGGGATTAACAAAAATTTCCAAACTTAAAAAAGCCAAAAAATGTGTTGTAATTGGTGAAAGTATGGAAAAAAGAGTAATTCCATATGCTGAAAAAATCGGGGCAAAGTATTATAAGTCAAAGTCTAAAATAAAAACAGAAGAAAACTTGCTTAAAAATAATGAACGCTGGATTAAAAAGCAAATATAAGGAAGGTAATAAAATAATTGATATAGGGATTGATGTGGAACGAAAAGAGGGTCGCAGTATATTTTATAAAATGGAAAAAGAAATTTTAGATAAGTATGGATATCCATACAGGAAGGTAAAACCATGATCTTTTTTAAACAATGCAAAAAATCCTTTCAGTCTTTAATTAATAGATATAAGTTGGAAATTATTGCTATCAAGGAAGAAAATGCTTATAGCATTCGTTATATTGAAACTGTTCGCCTTAAAAATAAAGTAGCAGGATTAGAAGTAATATTTGAAAAGCGTGAGCAGATGATTTTTGTTGATATTTACAAATTAGTAAATTGTGAATTTCCAAGTGATACTTCTCACCTTCAAAATAATAAAGAATTATATAATAAAAAAGGGGAATTTATTAATGGTTTTGATATTTTTGATTTAATAGCATTATATCATCCTGAATTAGTTTTCTCATTATCTACTAGAAGTAAACGAAATTCTGTTAAAAAAATTCTTGATAATTACGCAATTACTATAGATAAATGCGCCGGAGATATTTTAAATGGCGATTTTTCTATTTTTCCAAAACTAACAAAAATTGTCGAAAAAAGAAGGCAAGAATTAAAAGGATGAGGGCTTATTTATTTGGGCTTATTTTGCTTGTATTAGTAATTCCTATAGACGCCTCTCTGCCTGTAAGTTCACAAAAATTCCGTGGTCAACTGACGCAAACCGCAAACCCGCTTGGACAAACAAAAGATTATTCCTATGACAAAATGTCCCGTGTTATTGAAGTAAAAACTGGATGTGGCGTTTCCACCCCGGAGGTGTATGGGAAACAACATGGCTGCGACGCATCAAAGGACTCCTGCGGGGTGGAAAGAAATTGCAGTTCTATCCGTTACGAATATGATGCCCTGGGCCGTCTTGTCAAAAAACAAAATTTCTCTACCCTAAACCCTGCACCCTATACCTTGTCTTATTCTTACGATGCAGTCGTAAATTTAACTTCTGCCGTTTCGTTTTTGATCTCTGACCCGTCGTCTTTGACCTCTACCCCACCCTACACCCTATCTTATTCTTATGACGCGCTTAACCGTGTAATCAGCGTTTCCCAGTCTTTTTCTTCCACTAACC
>CAYWFU010000243.1:0-1563 GCA_964457585.1 uncultured bacterium
CAGCAATTCTCGGTGAATTTTTTTTAGATTGTATTCTCTGGTTTTCAAAAGAATCAGAAGAGTTTTTTTCGCACAGTTTTTAAGAATTTCTGTATATTTTTGTTTATTTGAATTAGGATTTCATGAGAATATTTACAAGAGGTATAATTTTCATGAAATCCAAGAAGCATTTAAGTTTTACCAGTTTACGTAAGGCTTTTTCAAAGTATTTGAATAACTTTGACGAACGTCGTCAGATATCGAAAACAGATTACAGTATTCACGATACCATGATGTCAGGATTTGCTTGTATGTTTTTTCAAGACCCGTCGTTACTGCAATTTCAGAAACGGCTTAAAGAAAAAGATAATCGTGACAATTTACAAACGCTTTTTGCTGTTAATAACATCCCAAGAGACAGTCAAATGAGAGATGTTATTGATAAAGTTGATAGTGAACAACTTCGCCCAGTTTTCAAAGATTACTTTTCTCGATCACAAAGAGGGAAGTATTTAGAGCAATATCAGCTATTTTCCGGACTTTATATTTGCTCTATTGATGCTACACAATACTTTTCCTCTAAAACCATACATTGTCCAAACTGCCTGAAGACAATTCATAAAAACAGTGAAACCACATATTCTCATAAAGTATTACAAGCAGCAATAATGCATCCTGACATGCGTCAGGTAATTCCCTTAATGCCTGAAGAAATTCGGAATGGTGATGGGAACGTTAAACAAGATTGCGAAATTAATGCTGCCAAAAGATTAATTCCAAAAATAAGAAAAGACCACCCTCAATTGGGTCTTATCATTGTTGGGGATGGTTTATTTTCTCACCAACCCTTTATCTTAGACTTGTTGTCTGCCAATATGCATTATATTCTTGCTGCAAAACCGGACGATCACACTTATATGATGGAATGGGTTGAAGCCTATGACAAAGAGGAAATAGGTTCAATCCAGACTATAGATAAAAAAAGGAACATTCACGTTTATGAATGGGTCAACGATGTTCCCCTAAATGGAAGTGATAATTCAGTAAAAGTTAATTTTCTTCGATATAAAATCATTTCCAGAAACAAAAACGGTGAAGAAAAAATCACTTATAAAAACAGTTGGGTTACTGATTTAGAGATAACAGAAAGTAATATCATAACATTAGTTAAAGCTGCTCGGTGTCGTTGGAAAATAGAAAATGAATGCTTTAACACTCTTAAAAATCAGGGTTATCACATTGAGCATAATTATGGTCATGGTTCAGAGAATCTCTGTTTCAACTTTTTCTTGTTAATTTTGCTGGCGTTTTATTTTCATCAAATTTTTGAACTTGTTGATTGTGCATACCAAGCATGCCGTAAAAAATTTGGCAGTAAACGGAATTTGTGGGAGAACCTTCGAGTATATATAAGAATACTCGTCTTTGAAACATGGGAGCATTTACTCGATTTTGCACTTGGCCCAAGAAAGTATAAAATGGTATGCCAACCTCTGTAATGAAAGTAAAGAAATTTTAGTTTCCATTAACGTTCAAATGTTGGAGCTTTTGATATCTGTGTGTCAAAAATACGATATTACGTAA
>CAYWFU010000244.1:0-1563 GCA_964457585.1 uncultured bacterium
ATCAAGCCCAAGGCACCATGGAACGTGTAAGTTATTTTGTCACAGTTCCTAAGTGAAATTACAAAAGGAGAAATAGTAGCAATAGACGGAAAAACATTACGGCGCTCATATAACAAAGCCACAAATAAACCCGGGATACATATGATAAATGCCTGGGCGAGTAAGAATCGAGTAATACTTGGACAAAGTAAAACTGATGAAAAATCAAATGAGATAACAGCGATTCCGGAATTACTTAAGGTCTTAGAGTTAGAAGGATGTATAGTAACGATAGATGCAATGGGTTGTCAAAAAAATATAGCCAAAGAAATAATAGAAAAAGGTGCTGATTATGTATTAGCAGTTAAAGAGAATCAAAATAATTTACACAAAGATGTTAAATCATTTTTTGAAGATGTAAAGGAAACTAATTATAAAAATAAATCATGTAAGTACTATGAAACCGTAGATAAGAATCATGGCCGAGTTGAAATACGACGTTATTTTTGTACAAAAGAAATAGGATGTTTAAATGATTTGGAGTTATGGAAAAATATAAATATCATTGGTATGGTAGAAAGTGAAAGACACATTGGAGCTACTAAAAGTGTAGAGAGAAGATATTATATTTCAAGCTTAAAGAATAATGTCAAATTGTTTGGAGAAGCTGTTCGAGGGCATTGGGGCATAGAAAATTCAGTTCATTGGGTTTTAGATATAGCATTCCGAGAAGATGAGAGTCGAAAACGTAAAGGACATTCTGGTGAGAATTTTGCAGTAATACGGCAAATAGCTTTAAATCTTTTACGACAAGAAAAAAGTTTAAAATTGGGTATAAAAGGGAAAAGACTTAAAGCAGGTTGGGATAATAATTATCTTATGAAAGTAGTTGGTTTTTAAAGATTTTTAGTGCGTTTGCCCTGCCACATCTTCCAGTTCGGAATACGGCGCATTTACCTGTAAGAGCTCTGTTTCTATGCCAAAGGTATATCGTAACAAACCAATCGTATTCGGGAAAAAGCCGTTTGCAAGCACTTTGATTTTATTTCTGATCTTGTTTCCCGGATTCAATGAATTCAACGAACTCATTGTTCCGCTTATTGCTTCACTTTCATCCGGGCCTATGTTTCTTATAACCAATGGACTGTTGCTTGGTATATCATTTGGATTATCAATTTCAAGAATGTAATAAGTGTTTAAAAAATTAATTCCAAATTCTCTATCTATCACCTGCGAATTTTCTGTTAATTTTGTTCTTATCTCAAACTTATGAGAGCCCATAAGTTTAAATCCTTCGTCTTTTATTTGATTTAAATCAGCTTCCCAGAAATTGTAAAATGTATTATTATATGGAGCAGTGTTCTCAATATAAGGCAACAAATGATCCCACGCACGCCGTTCTTTATAATACGTACCTGCTATTTTTCTTTTATTCCATTCTTCATTTGTTCCTTTCGGGTTTAAATCTATATATACCTCAGGAGCACCAACATCACTTTGAAATATTATTTCCATTGTTAAGTTCTCTAAGGGCTTGCGCAAAAATAAAATGCTATTCTATCTTGGTTTAATTGTGTAGTTCCA
>CAYWFU010000245.1:0-1515 GCA_964457585.1 uncultured bacterium
TTGCATTTGTGATAATTCCATGTAACCCATCCCACTTAGCTTCTTGCTCTATTTTTTTTAAATCTAATTCAATATTACTTTCTCCTGTTATTTTAAGATATTTTTTATAACCATAATTGGATAAATATTCTTTTTGATTTTTTGTCTTTTCTAATTTTGCTTTTAGTTTCTCTATGGCTTTTGTTCTTTCTGATTCATCTTTTTTTGCTCTATTATTACTAAAAGTAACTATTAGATCCTTTTTTTCTGCTAGTTCAAATTTTGCAATTTTATATTTTTTTGCATCTATATCTGTTTTATCCATACATTGTTGGGATGCTTCATAATTCTTATCATCTAATATTTTTCCCTGTATTTCTTTGTTCATGTTTTTTAATCTTGCTCCAACAATATATTCAAACTTATTGGCTTCTAGTTCTGCCAAATTTTTTTCATTTAACATCCCGCTATCACCAACAAATATAATTTTATCTATATTGTATCTCGTCTTAAATTCTTTCAACATTGGTATTAATGTATTCCCTTCATATGTATTTCCGGGAAATATTTCGTATCCTATTGGCAAACCTTCCTTTGTTACCATTAAAGATAATAATATTTGCGGTTGATTAAATTTTAAATCTTTACTATATCCCATCATTTTTAAATCATCTTCTGTAAATGATTCAAAATATATTGTTGTAGCATCAAAAAATATAATATCTATTTTATTGTTAAAAAGATCGGCTGTATTTCTGTATGTAATTTTATTTAATTTTTCAATAGATATATCTGTAATTTTATCCATCATCTTGTACACACTTTGCAAGCCTATCGTTACTCCAAAATCTTCTTCTAACATATCTACCGAAGCTTTTTTACTTTGTGGATTAGCTATTCTTGCAAATAATATATTCTTGAAATTATTAACAGTTGCTACCTGACGGGCTGGATTACTAAAAATATTTTTATATCCTAAATCATCAAAAAGCTTACCATAAATATCATGTATACCGCACACTGTCCTTTGTTCTTCTTCAAGGTCTTTTAGATTAACTTTGTAATCATTATCTGTTTCTTTGAGTTTAATTTTTTCGGGTTTTTTATTTAATCTACTCAAATCTTCAGGACTAAATAAAAGCTCCTGATTATTTGCTTCTAATTTAATACGAATAGATTCTGCCAGCATTTTTAATTGCTCTAATTCATTATCATCCGCCGCCACGCCGACATAGCGGACAATCTTTTGATGAACATTGCCGCCTTTTCGTACTGACTGTACTATTTGTACAGATTTCCTTGGACTGTTTGGTGTTGTTTTTACTCTTACGAACATAAACATAATATATCAAAAGAATTATATAATGTCAAGTATTATTTTTTACTAGGCACTATATTTATGTTTTTGATGTTTTTTATGGAAAAACCTTTATTTATCAAGGAGGTTGTTTTCGATTTTTTTGAAAAAGGGATAAAGTCGGGTGGGTAATAGTTAGCTCTCAGACCCCTGCGTGCGGTTTTCTCGCACAAGGTTCC
>CAYWFU010000246.1:0-1507 GCA_964457585.1 uncultured bacterium
CCAGCCAGAAAGGTGGACAATGAAAATTTATAAAAAATATATAATTATAATTCTAATATTAATTTTTAATATAACTTTCAGCCATTTAATATTTAGTGAAGAAAAGAAAATTGAAGAAGTGAATACTTCTATAAAAAAACAAAAGGACAAAGTTAGAAATAAATTAAATACTATTGAAGAAAATTTTAAAACTTTATTTATAACTGAAAGTAATAAAAATTTAAGAAAATCAAATAAGTTAAATTTAGATAATGAAGAAAAATTAAAATCATTACTGGAGAGTGATGATTATTTTACTAGAATTTGGTCTTCTATGAATTTATATAAAGAGACTAAGGAAAAATATCCAGTTGTAAAAGAAGGTGAAAATTGGGATAGTTTCATTGATGAACTTTTAAATGATTTGGAAATTGTTACAACTGATGTCCCTCGAGAAGGATATATAAATATGGAGGCAATAATTATTGAAGGGTCATTAGTTACGATAGGAGATAGAATTATTCCTAAAATCACTAATTCTCTCAATAATAAAAATAAGAATAGTTATTTTAGAGTTAGTATGTTGAGGATATTGCAAAATTTAAATGAAGAAATAGCAATAAATGAAGCTTTGAGGATTTTAAACCAAGATATTGAAGATGAAATCGTTGAGAGAAATGCGGTAATAATATTAGGAGAAAGTAATAATAATGAAAAAATTGAACATTTAAAAAAAGTTATTGAAATAAAAAATAAAGGAAGGGCTAGAGATGTTGCTATAGTTCAATTAGAAAGACTTGAAAGAGAAGGCAATGAAAAAGCATCAGAAGTTTTAAAGAAACTAAAGGATAATGGAAAATGAAAAAAATTTTATTTATTTTTTTGTTTTTTACTATTTCTCTTACTTTAAATTTTTTTACTTATGCTCGTGAAGTAGGAGATATTATGGTTTTTAAATCAGATGGTAAGATGTGGGGGTGGGACAGTATTGAAGGTGGAACTTATGCATGGAACTATTCTGGACATGCCGCAATATTTTTAGGTATGAACGAATCTGGAGCTCATTATTCTGTAGAAGCTCTTAATCCTGACCAAGGAGTAATGATAATTACAAGGGAAGTTGATGAAATGGGCAATTTGTTAAATACTAATTTTTTGGGATACTATTCATATAATAATCCTACAAATAATCAACGTAAAATTATTTGTGTTTTTGGACGTCAGCAAAACGAAAAACTTTATTCTGAAAAACCAGGTATAGGCGTAGAAGGTTTTATACATGAAAAAGGACCGGAAAGGTTCTCTTGTGTGGGTTTGGCTGAAAAATGTTATGAAACAGCAGGTATTGATATAACTCCTGATGGATATGGTCGTTCAATTGTAGCTGGAGATTCTCTTTTTGATAATTGGATTGATAAAGAAGAAACTCATTATTATACTGGTTTTTTAAATCCTGTACCTAATTTTTGGGTATTTTTCCCATATTCCCAATTATATATTCAAACTCATAAAAATCATGCTGATAATA
>CAYWFU010000247.1:0-1501 GCA_964457585.1 uncultured bacterium
ATTTTATAAGTGCTTGAGCTGTGTGCAGGGAAACTTGCTTGCACAGTTCTTAGAGCTAACTATTACCCACATCTCTAAAAACGCTTGTGGGAGTAAGATGAAATTTGCAAATATTTCATTGACGATTGAGCATTGAGCATTGACAATTGAGCATTATAATTTAATTAATATTAAATAACGTCTAATATTTTCAAGGGATTTAAACCTTAATTCTCAATTTTCAATGCTCAATCGTCAATTGTCAATCCTATTAACCCAGACTTGTGGGTAATAGTTAGGTTCTTAGAGGGCGACGGGGACGTAAGTCCCCCGACCTACTCGGTGAAAGAAATATAATGAATAAACAAGAAATAATTAAAGAACTTAAAAACTTTAACGAACGACTGTGCACTGAAGTTTTGAATGCTTTTGAAACTAGAAGTGACGCATATGGTAAAGAACGATTTTCAACTTGGCGTAGAAAATTCAGTCAATTTCTTGATGTTAATTTACCAGGCGAAACTTCTGTGCTAAATGCAAAATTAGAGCATACTATATTATGCTCACTTAGAGGCGAGAGTGACGCCGAACAATTTTAGAGACAAGATGGCAATCCAGTTTATTCATACATAGATTCCCTTATTTTAGACATAAAAAACGATGAATATAATATTAGAGAAATTCAGAATGAAAAAAATAAAGTTAAATCCTCTAATGAGGATTTAAAGAAGTTTAACAAGGTTTTTATCGTACACGGTCATGATAATTATAGTAAAGAACAAACAGCTAGGTTTATAGAGAAACTAGGTTTCGAAGCAATAATAATACACGAACAGGCTAACCGAGGGAAAACAATTATTGAAAAAATAGAAGAATATTCTAATGTTGGATTCGCAATTGTTTTATATACTCCTGATGATTTGGGTAATTCAAAACTTGAGGCAGAAAAAGAAATATTAAAAGAAAGAAATGAAGGCTGTCGGTTATAAAATAGATTTAAATAAAATCCTTTGAATCAATAAATTCAATTAGCTTTCAATCAATAAATTAAAATATAACAGGCACTACACGGGAAAACCGCTAAAAGCGTGCGGTTTCCCTTGAGTTTTGGCTAAATAAAATAAAATCAAAAAAACAAAGATAAATTTCAGTAGATAAACTTAATAAATAAATTAGAATGGTTAATATTCCTGTGTATTGAAATTAGATTAAAACAAAAAAAAATAAAATGACAAATAAAAACAAATAAAAAAGAAAAACCTGATAATATAAATAAAATATAAGGAAATAACAAAATAATGCTGATACAACGCAAACTGTATTTGTCATATTTTATTATAATTTCTATTTTTTTATTATATGGTTGTGCTACAAATAAACCGCAATTGAAAGTTGAAGAAAAAAATCCCAATACGAATATTAATGCGGTTATCTCTCAATTATCACAGCAAATATCTTCCTCTATGCAGGAACAAAATAAAAGAAAAGTAGCTGTAACAAATTTCCCTTTATTAACAGGAGA